>JAFWBF010000082.1 GCA_017507285.1 Bacteroidales bacterium
AAGATTATATATTTCCTGCATTTTCAAATTGTCGTTGTTCTTCTTCCAAACTCCAAATGCAATAGTCGGCTTGGCGGAGTATGTAGTGAAACAACTCCATCTTTTGATTCAAATCATTGAGATTTGATATTTCATTCATCATTCGATCTATTTTTTCTTTCAACTCTATATCCATAACTATTTGTTTTTAGCGTTATATTACTATGTTTATAATCTTTTTAGGTACAAATATTACCTTCTTCGGTGTTTTTCCTTCAAGCCATCTTTGTGCTTCGGTATTGTTCATTATTATTGATTGTACTTCTTCGGCTTTTAGGTTTAAAGGTAGCTCTAGTGTAAAACGAGTTTTTCCATTGAATGATACTGGATAGTTGAACGAATTTTCTACTAATACGCTTTCATCGCATATTGGGAATGTGGCGTTATTTACACTATCTTGGTTGCCCAAAAGATGCCAAAGTTCTTCAGCTATATGGGGTGCAAAAGGAGAGATAAGAATTGTAAGTTGGTTTAGTATCTCACGTTTGTTACACTTAAGGTTGCCAAGTTCGTTTACACATATCATAAAGGTACTTACCGAAGTGTTGAACGAGAAACGTTCTATATCATCGGTAATCTTCTTTATGGTTTGGTGTAGAAGTTTAAGTTCTGTTTTAGTAGCGGGTTCATCTGACACTAAAAATTCATTCTTTTCGTTGTGATATAGTCGCCATAGTTTACGGATAAAACGAAATACTCCCTCTATACCATTTGTATCCCATGGTTTAGCTTGTTCTATTGGGCCTAAGAACATTTCATACAATCGCAAAGTATCAGCTCCATATTTTTCTATCAAGTCGTCAGGATTCTGAACATTGAACATTGACTTTGACATTTTTTCTACTTCCCAACCGCATATATATTTGCCATCTTCTAATATAAATTCAGCATTGGCAAACTCTGGACGCCATTGTTTGAACTTGTCTGTGTCCAACACATCGTTATCTACTATATTTATATCAACATGTATAGGCATTGTAAATTCATCTCTGCCTTCAATGTTTTTAGATACAAATAAATTGTTAGCTGCAGTGTCGAACTTTGAAATGTCATGGTATTTAGCCATCTTTTCAAAGTCATTTACTCTGTATACAAAGTTTGAACGACCTTGTATCATGCCTTGATTTATAAGTTTTTGGAAGGGTTCTTCTTTTACACTCATTCCAATGTCGAATAGGAATTTATTCCAAAAACGGCTGTAGATAAGATGGCCGCTAGCATGTTCGGCTCCTCCCACGTATAGGTCAACATTTTTCCAATAATCTACAATCTCTTTATCAAAATATGCATTATTATTGCTAGGATCCATGTATCTTAGGTAGTATCCACTTGAACCTGCAAAACCAGGCATTGTGCTTAATTCCAAAGGGAATACTTTGACATTATCTATTGTGCTAGTTTCTACTACCTCTTTCTTTTCAATATTCCATGCCCATTTCGAAGCATGTCCCAGTGGCGGTTCTCCACTTTCGGTAGGCAAGAACTTGTCTATATTTGGTAATTGCAGAGGTAGCGAATCTATGTCTATAGGATAAGGCATACCATCTTTATAGTAGATAGGGAATGGTTCGCCCCAATAACGTTGGCGACTGAATATTGCATCACGTAAGCGATAGTTTATTTTTCTGTCACCGATACCTTTTTCTTCCAACCAATTTATTACTGCTTTGATAGCTTCTTTTACTTGCATCCCATCGATGAATCCCGAGTTTATACAAGTTCCGGCTTTGCTATCCTTGCTTTCTGTCCATGATGTAGTGTCTTCGGGTTGTTCACCTGTGGGTACTACTACTTGTCGTATAGGAAGATTAAAGTGGCGTGCAAAAGCAAAGTCTCTGCTATCGTGAGCAGGTACTGCCATGATTGCACCTGTGCCATAGCCTGCCAATACATAGTCTGACACCCATATTGGGATATGCTCATTCGTTAAAGGATTGATAGCATAGGCACCGGTAAATACACCCGATACTTTCTTTACTTCGGCTTGGCGCTCACGTTCAGAACGGTTTTTAGCCCAATTGAGATATGATTCCACTGCTGCTTTTTGCTCTGCAGTAGTTATATCCATTATCATCTCATGTTCGGGACATAATACCATGAATGTAACTCCAAATATAGTATCAGGGCGGGTAGTGAATATCTCAAAGCTCTTATCGCTATTTTCTAAAGAGAAATATACCGAAGCACCCTCGCTACGACCTATCCAATTGCGTTGAATTTCTTTTAAACTGTCGCTCCAATCTACTTGGTCTAAACCATCAAGCAGACGTTGCGAATAAGCTGTGATTCTTAACGACCATTGACGCATCAATTTGCGTTCTACAGGATAGCCACCTCTTACCGAAAGTCCCCCTACAACTTCATCATTGGCCAATACTGTTCCCAATTTGGGACACCAATTTACAGGTATATCAGCCAAGTATGCCAAACGATAGTTCATAAGAATTTGTTGCTTTTCTTTTTCGGTATAGCTATTCCATTGTTCGGCCGTGAATGACAAGTCTTTGCTACATGCTACGTCCAATCCGGATGTACCTTGTGTTGCAAACACTTCTTCGAGTTCTGCTATGGGGCGTGCTTGGTTTGCTTGCTTGCAGTAATAGCTGTTGAATAGTTGTATAAAAGTCCATTGAGTCCATTTATAGTATTGAGGGTCGCATGTGCGTATTTCCCTATCCCAATCGTAACAGAATCCTATTTTATCTAGCTGTTCGCGATAACGAGCTATATTTTTTTCTGTAGTTACAGCAGGATGTTGTCCTGTTTGTATGGCATACTGTTCGGCGGGTAATCCATAGGCATCATAACCCATGGGATGAAGCACATTGAAACCTTTTAAGCGTTTATAGCGTGAGAATATATCACTTGCTATATATCCTAGTGGATGACCAACGTGCAGGCCTGCACCTGATGGATACGGAAACATATCCAAAACATAGAACTTGGGTTTGGTACTAGTATTTGGGGTTTTATATGTGTTGTTCTCTTTCCAATATGCTTGCCATTTAGGCTCTATTTCTGTAAAATTATAATCCATATATATTGTGTTTCTTTATTCTTCGTCTTCTTCCAAGTCAAGGTCTTCTTCGGGCATAAGGCCTTCTCCCATCTCTTCCATTATCTCTTGGAACTCTTCCATAGTGGTGTAGTTACAATCTTTTGGAGCTTCTACTTCTTCATTTTTAGGTTTGTCGAGCGATATTTCTTTTGCTGTAAGGTGGATTTTCATGCCGTTGTTTTCTATGTCAAATTCCAATGGAAGGTAATATACACCATTTTGTTGTACATTGAAATTCAAGTAGTAGTCCTTCGATACCCAATAATCAATACTATCTGTCAAAGTTACTTTGTATGCTTTATAGCCCAATATCTTTTTGTCACTTTTCTTCGATATTTTCCATGATGGTTTTTCGTTACTATCTTCTTCTATTGGGGTAGGAATGCAAAAAGAACCTATACCCAACATTGACAGATCCATATTCAGAATCATTTGATTTTTCGCGTAATATAGATTTGTAATACCCATTATGCTGAATACACTTTTTCCGTTGGCCGATTTTATGAATATCTCCGACATACTTTCGGGTAGCATTGCAAAT
>JAFWBF010000083.1 GCA_017507285.1 Bacteroidales bacterium
GTTTTGTAGTGTTATTTCTGAATCGAAAAGGCTAACATTGCCATGCTCTTTATACTGTCTCATTATTGCATTGTTTTATCTTGTATAAGAACGAGAATTCTATATCTATATTATTGATAATCTATATTTTAATTTTTAGAAGTCGCCATAAATAAAAAAGCCGAAACTCTGCAAGTTTCGGCTTTTATCATCATGGTATATTATATAATACCTGTTTTCTATTTGAAATATTCTACTCCGCTTTCGAATATCAATTGATTTTGATTACCATAAATATTTATGGCAACGGCATTGCCTATACGTTCACTATGCGCCATTTTTCCAAATATTCTACCATCGGGCGATGTGATACCTTCTATGGCCATGTACGAACCATTCATATTGTAACCATCTTCCATAGTTGGGCAACCTTGCAAATCAACATACTGTGTAGCCACCTGACCATTAGCAAACAGTTTATCCAACCATTGCTTAGGAGCCACAAAGCGACCCTCGCCATGCGAGATAGGCACTGTATATACTCCGCCAAGTTCGGCCTTACGCATCCAAGGCGACATATTACTTACCACCTTGGTGTATGCCATCTTACTTTGGTGACGACCAATAGTGTTCATAGTCAACGTTGGCGAATCGGCTGTTTGAGGCAATATTTCGCCGTGAGGCAACAAACCAAGTTTTATAAGAGCTTGAAAACCGTTGCATATACCTAACATCAATCCATCACGCTGTTTCAAAAGATTCATCACTGCATCGGTAACTTTGGGGTTGCGGAACACCGAGGTAATAAACTTGGCACTACCATCGGGTTCGTCGCCACCGCTGAAACCACCCGGTATCATCACTATCTGTGCATTGTTGATAGCCTTTACAAAGTCGTCGACCGACTCGCGAATATCTTGTTCGTTTTGGTTGCGGAACACTACCAACTGGGTATCGGCACCGGCACGACGGAAAGCTCTCATAGAGTCGTATTCGCAGTTGGTACCCGGAAATACAGGGATAAACACCTTGGGTTTGGCCACTTTATGTTTGCACACATATATGTCTTTGGCTTCAAACACAGGAGTATCTATAGTCGCTTTGGCATTAGATGTAGTGGTTGGGAACACTTCTTCCAATTTGTTTACCCATGCTTCCAATGCCTCGTCTATCGAAATCGTAGTATTTTTATAGGTAAACATATTATTATCTACTACATTGCCTATAACCTTAACGGCAAATCCCAACGCATTTACATCACCGGCTTCTACTTCCAATATTATAGCACCATAGTTTTTGGCATATAGTTCTTGTTCCGATAAATCGTTGCTCAATGTTACACCCAATTTATTACCGAATGCCATCTTACTTACAGCTTCTATGGTACCACCAAAACCTATTGCGTATGCCGATAGTACTTTCTTATCCAATATAGCCTTGTGCAGTTTGGCATACCTGTCCATTGCTTCGCCATAAATAGGCATATCGTATTCGTCTTTAGGTATATCCATGCGTACCAATACAGTTCCGGCTTTCTTAAGTTCGGGGGTAATTATATTGTTGGAACTTGTTACATCTACAGCAAACGATACCAATGTAGGCGGAACATCTATCTCGTTGAAACTACCCGACATCGAGTCCTTCCCACCTATCGATGGCAATCCCATCTTCATCTGAGCATTGTAGGCACCCAGCAATGCGCTGAAAGGCTGTCCCCAACGATAAGGGTCGGCACCTAATTTCTTAAAGTATTCTTGGAAAGTAAGGCGTATCTTCGAAGCATCGCCACCCGATGCCACTATCTTGGCCACCGATAGCAACACAGCATATCCGGCACCATGGTATGGGCTCCAAGTAGATAGGTATGGGTCGAAACCATAGCTCATCATCGTAACGGTATCGGTAGCACCTTCCAATACAGGCAGTTTGGCCACCATGCTTTGTGTAGGAGTAAACTGATATTTACCACCGTACGGCATTGTTACGGAGCCTGCTCCTATACTACTGTCGAACATTTCTACCAATCCCTTTTGCGAACATACGTTCAAATCACTCAGGGTATCAAGCCACAATTGTTTTATATCTGCAGTATTCTTTGTTTCGGCAAAATAGTTGTTATCCTTCGAAGGCATATCCACCTTTACATCCATTTCCTGATGAGCACCATTGGTATCCAAGAAAGCACGCGAAAGGTTTACTATCTCCTTGCCACGCCATACAAGCACCAAGCGAGGTTCTTTGGTAACTTCGGCCACTACCACAGCTTCCAAATTTTCCTCTTTGGCGTAGGCCAACATAGCGTCAACGTCATTAGGATCTACCACTATAGCCATACGTTCTTGGCTTTCCGATATAGAAAGTTCGGTACCATCGAGACCGGTATATTTTTTAGGAACTTTGTCTAAGTTTACACGCAAACCATCGGCCAACTCGCCAATAGCTACCGACACACCACCGGCTCCAAAGTCGTTACATTTCTTTATTAATGTAGAAACTTCCTCACGACGGAACATACGTTGTATCTTACGCTCGGTTGGAGCATTACCCTTTTGCACTTCAGCACCGCATGTTGTCAACGATTCGGAGGTATGAGCTTTAGACGAACCACTGGCTCCTCCTACCCCATCTCTACCTGTGCGACCGCCAAGAAGTATGATAACATCGCCCGGGTCGGAGGTTAAACGCTTAACGCAACGGCGTGGAGCAGCACCCATCACAGCACCTATCTCCATACGTTTTGCCACATAGTTGGGGTGATAAATTTCGTTTACCAAACCGGTGGCCAACCCTATTTGGTTGCCATAAGAGCTATAGCCATGAGCAGCCACGGTTACTATTTTGCGTTGAGGCAACTTGCCTTCCATGGTTTTATCCATAGGCAAAGTGGGGTCGGCAGCCCCTGTTACACGCATAGCCTGATATACATACGAACGTCCCGAAAGGGGGTCGCGTATGGCACCGCCTAGGCAAGTGGCAGCACCTCCAAAAGGTTCTATCTCGGTAGGGTGATTATGAGTTTCGTTCTTAAAACTGATAAGCCATTCTTCTTCCACTCCATCGATGGTTACGGGAACTACTATGCTGCAAGCGTTTATCTCGTCCGAAACCTCTTGATCATCAAGTTTGCCCATGGCTTTGAGTCGTTTGGCAGCCAAAGTACCCATATCCATAAGGCATACAAACTTATCGTTGCGACCCACATATTGGTCCTTATGGTCGGCAAGGTATTCAACGAAAGCCTTTTCGATAAGAGGTTTGTAATATCCTTCGTCCAAAGTAATATTTTTAAGTTCGGTAGCAAAGGTAGTGTGGCGGCAGTGGTCGCTCCAATAAGTATCCAACACTCGTATTTCGGTCATCGAAGGATTACGTTTTTCTTCGGTTCTGAAATAGTTTTGGATATGTATAAAATCTTTAAAAGTCATAGCCAACGAAAGCGAGTCGTATAGTTTTTTCAACTCTACTTCGGGCATATCCTTAAAGTTTTCCACTATAGCTACATCATCGGGATCGTCAAACTTTGCTTCCAAAGTTTCGGGTTTTACCTCGTTGGTAAATCTCGAATCGACCGGATTAATACAATAAGCCTTGATATCTTCCTTTTGTTTATCGGTCAAAACAGCTGAGATAACGTATGTTACAGCAGTTTTTATTATAGGCGATTCTTCCTCGTTAAGCAGTTTTACACATTGTTCGGCCGAGTCGGCACGTTGGTCAAACTGTCCCGGCAAAAACTCTACCGAAAACACAAAGTCGCCATCATTTTTTGGAAAATCATCTTCGTAAACATCGTCAACCGGCGGTTCCGAAAACACTGTTACCAATGCTTTGCGATATGTTTCCTCCGAAATATTTTCAATATCATACCTATTAAGTACTCTTACCTTATCGGCTTTGATATTCAAATAATTGTTCATTTCTTCGAACAACTCCTTTGCCTTAACGGCATAATCGGATTTCTTTTCTACGTAAATACGTCTTACTCCGTTCATATTGTTTAATATTTTATTTCTATCTCAATCTAATTACAAGCCCTTTCTATGAGCAAAAGAGCCGGCAATAACAATAGAACAACCACATTTTGCTTATCAACGGCCAATACAAATAGCAAACAAACATCTAGTTGCCAAAACATTAAGCAAAACATATCCTATTCTATCAAGAAACAAAGATAAGATTTTTTTTGGTTAGTTTGCAGGTATTAGTGTGGAAAAACATGAAAATATATAAAAAAATAGTTGATAACTATCCACTATTTTCCCTATCTTTGTAATAAATAAGTTACTGCAATATAAGCCTACATCAGAGGATATGTTTATTTTATCTGTCAGACATAGAAATATCATTTGAGTTGGAAAAACAGTTATATAATTGTGCGAAACACCTATATACCTAATGGATAAAAGAGAAATATCCATACTTTGCCAGACCTAAATAGGTAATATAAATTTCTATGACCCACATACGAAGTTAAAATACCCTCCATGAAAAGTTTATAATCAGTGGTATAAAATATATTTTTTTCCACTGCAAAAGTATATCCCAAGCCTTGGGATATATATCCCAAGGCTTGGGACAAATATTTCAAGGCTTGGAATATTTGTCCCAAGGCTTGAAATATAGAAATACTGTGGGGAAAAGGAAGTTTTTCTGTAGGTATTAGCAACTCTATATGTGGGATATATCAACTCTTGTTGTAGGAGTTTCCACCTAAGTAGCGGCACAAAAAAAGTGGCAACCCTCCGGTTTAGGGTGCACCACTTGGTGATAAATAGCACTCGACTAGTATTATACAAAACTATTAATCTACGCATTGTAGCAATTAGTTGGTATGTTCTTCCAGCCGTTGTTCACGTGTTTTCTTTTTTTCTTTTACCTTTTGTTTAATTTCATCGCGGTGTTTCTGTATTTCTTCTTGCAATTTTTCTTCGTATGCTTCCATTTCGGCACGTTGTTCCGCCGTAAGTATCGAATCTATCTCTAATTTCATTTTATAAAGATTCTTCTCTTTTTCGGCTTCAAGTCTCGACTTCATATCAATAAGCGGAAACAATACTTCTGAAACATCTCCTTTCATTGCCAATAATGATTTGATTGTTTTCTCCAACTGATCTCTATCTTTCCGATATTTTTCCATATACTCTTTGTTTTCTTTCGATAGTTTATGAAGAGTTTCTCGTTGGCTATCGGTAATACTTGCTAAAGCTATTTCCACTTGTTTTTCATACGGTTGATAACGGTAACGCATAGCTTCCTTATATTCTTTCTGGGCATTTACCTGCCCTACGAATAGGAATAAACAGCATATTCCTACAATAATTAAAATGTTTCTTTTCATGAGATAATATTTATGTTATACAATTGATTTACACTTCGTAGCTTTCCAAAAAGTATCCCACCATATCCAATTCGCTTAATGAAGGATATTGTTCGGAATAGTCGTAGCCATACACATCAACAAACATGGCCGCTATTTCCTCGTTTTGGAGCCGTACCCTATTGTTGTATTCCACCTTTCGCTGCACCGTAAACAGCAAAGCCACCATTGCCGCCGCCGATAGCGATGCCGTAACAATAGGTTTCAGTCCTTTTCGCTTAGGCTTGTTTACAACCATCAGTGGCTTTTCTGCAATCTGTTGCATAACGTTGTTTACCACATCTATAGTGTACGGATACCTATCATCCTTTATATGCGATAGCATATCGGTGTAATCCTCTACCATTGCTCTGCAACTTTTGCAAGCCGATATATGCTCCTTCATCTCGCCGGTAAGCAAATCATGCTGTTGCCATTCTCTCAAAAACTCTTCACACTTCATAGTTATATTGTATTTTCTACCAACATTTTCTTTAAATTTTTCTTTGCTCTGAATATCAAAGTTTCCACCTTTGACAAACTTATCTCCATTATCTCGGCCACTTCTTTGTAGCTCATATCATCAAAGTAGTGCAGGGTTAGAGCCACACGTTGCTCATATTTCAACTTATCTATAGCTCTGTGCAATTCTTGCGTACTCTCGTCTTTTACCACCTCATCGTATATAGACGGAGAGTGCAAAACATCGTCCAACTTATCATTCCACTGCTCGTACCTATTAACCTTATTCAAAGTTTTGGTAATGATATTTAATGCTATCCTATAGATATATGTACTCAATTTTGCCTGAAATCTAAATCGTGGTAGCGAGAGATATAATTCAACAAACACAGTCTGCACCACCTCTTCGACATCAATTTTGTTGCCGGCTAGCTTGTAACATAAATTGGCCACCAACTGCTGATACCGTTCTACTATAGCGGCATAACAGTCGGTATTGCCGCTCAATACGGCCTGTACCAACTCTTGATCTGATATTTGTTGTTGTTCTTTCTGCATACTATTATGTACACTTTACATGAAAAAACTTGCATTTTTCGAGAAATAAAAAAGGATAGACTTTGAAAATCTATCCTTTTACCCTTAATATTATTGTTCTGTTTTCGTCCTGCATTAATTAAATGTACGGAAATCGTATGTTATAGTACCTACCTGCAATTCGGGAGCATCTTTACTTGGAGTAAACTTTGCCTTTAGAGCAGCCTCCTTCGCTCTACGGCGTAATCCTCCATCGGTTGCAGTAGTACCTTTGTATCCCGGTTCGGCTTTCACCACATTGCCTTCCCGGTCTACCCATATTCTTACCACAACCTTTCCTTGTTTGTTCGAATTATATGTCGGTTTAGGCAATGCCGATGCCGAACGTCCGGATAACGAATATCCCATTCCTCCGGCTCCCGGTGTACCATCGTAACGTTTTGAATTGGGGTCGCCTCCAAACTTACCTTGATTTCCGTTACCTTGAGTTACACCCTCGCTACCACCTTTCTCAGATTTCTTCTTGTTTCCGGGAAACAAAGCATTTTTGTTTATTTCCGGTTCTTTCGGTTTTTCTACCTCTTCTTGTGGTGTATTGGGAGTTTCTTTCTTTTCTTTGTCTAACGATACTGACTCTTCTGTTGATTGCGACGATATATCCTCCGCTACTGCATTGGTGGCAGAATTTACCTGTGGCTTGCTTGGCTGCGCAGTTTGCGAGACGGCCTCCATACTATTGCCACTACCAAAATCAGAGTCGCCCACATTCACTTCCACACCTTCTTCGGGTGGTGGAGGGTTCTGCCTATAAAGACCCATCCAGAAGCAACATCCCAACAATAGCAAACAAAACACCAACGTAAGTGCTGCCGCTATCAACGAATTCTTTTTATTTACATCCAAAGGCAACATATATTACTTATTTTGGGCTTGTAGCTAAAATTACTTTATGCTTGGTACTATACTTGTTATTTATGGCATTTACTGCATCAATAACGTTCACAACATATTGCACTGGAACAGTCTTATCGGCACGCAATACCACACAAGCATCTTGCAGTTCTCCTATCTCGGTTTCCAACATTGGCTCCAACATATCTACCGATGCAGGCTGCTCACCTACAAAGAAATTATATGTATCATCGATATATACCGTTACATTTTGCTTTGCCATAGTTTTGCTAGTACTTTCGGGCAAGAGCAGTTTTACAGCATTGGGACTTATAAGTGTTGATGTTATCATAAAAAATATCAGCAACAAGAACACCAAATCCGACATTGTCGATGAATTAGACTCTATGCTTATTTGATTTTGACTTCGTATCATATACTGAAATATTTCTATTAAACACTTATGCTATTGTGCCGGCTCGTTCAATAGATCCATAAATTCCATTGCTCTGGCTTCCAACAAGAATACCACCTTGTTTATTCTTGTTACCAAAAGGTTGTACAAGAAATAACCAATAATACCTACTATCAAGCCTCCAACAGTGGTAACCATTGCTTCGTATATACCACTTGACAACACTTGGATATCTATATTATTTCCGGCATTAGCCATATCAAAGAAAGCCTTTACCATACCGGTAACAGTACCCAAAAAACCCAACATTGGCCCCAAACTAGACACTGTGGCTACCAACGAGATACGTTTTTCCAAATTGGCAATTTCCAATTTACCAACATTTTCAATAGCAGTTTGTATGTCCGATAAAGGACGACCCAAACGCGACAATCCTTTGTCTATCATACGTGCTATAGGCGAATCAATTGATTTGGATAACGAACGGGCACCTTCTATATCCCCTTTGTGGATATAGTCACGAATGTTGTTCATAAACAGGGTGGAGTCGTCTTTCATGGCATGTTGTACAGCCAAATAACGTTCAATCGAAATATAAACGGCCAAAATTAGTAATGCCAACAACACCAGCATTACCCATCCTCCTTGCAAGGCAAGGTCCATTACAGGTATTTTTTCAGTTGTTACAACGTTTTCTACAGCCATTGCTGTATCATTTCCTACCTCTACTGCAGCAGATACTGCACTAATATTCAATAAAATAGATTTAAACATAGTTCATTTATTTTTTTGTAAAAGTACTCAAAAGATTGTGATATAATCAATTATCTTTCATTTTTATATCAACACATCAATGTTAATTGTACCTTTAGGAGTGAAATTTATCTAGATCACGTAGTAGTTTTATCTAGATCACGAGGAAAATTTACAACCATATATCAGCATAAATTTAATGGTATACCATCATTCCAATAAGACCCTACTATAAAACAATTGACAATAGGGTATAAATTTTATTCAATCCAACCGTTTTGTATTTGCATATCCAACATGCCTTTTTTTACATCTTTTGTAACAAAAAAAGAACATGGTTAACAACTAAAACATAACTATTTAAGAAGATAATACCCAATAATTCCATTTTTTTTCGTAACTTTGCACGATTTTTTTAATGAACTTCTAAGAATATAAATTATATGCAAAACATTCGTAACATCGCAATTATAGCACATGTCGACCATGGAAAAACCACTTTGGTTGATCGCATGCTTCATCAAGCAAAACTTTTTAGAGAGAATCAAGAAACTGCCAACTTGATATTGGACAACAACGATTTGGAACGCGAACGCGGTATTACCATTCTTTCCAAAAATGTTTCGGTAAACTACAAGGGTACCAAGATAAATATTATAGATACCCCGGGCCACAGTGATTTTGGTGGCGAAGTAGAACGAGTGCTTAATATGGCCGACGGTGTACTGTTGGTTGTTGATGCTTTTGAAGGTCCAATGCCTCAAACACGCTTTGTTTTGCAAAAAGCCATAGAGCTAAAACTAAAACCTATTGTGGTAATAAATAAGGTAGACAAGCCAAACTGTAGCCCCGAACTTACACAAGAAGCTGTGTTTGACTTAATGTTTAACCTTGGTGCCAACGAAGACCAATTGGATTTTCCCACAGCATACGGTTCGTCAAAACAAGGTTGGATGAATAGCGATTGGAACACTCCTACCGAAGACATATCATACCTTATGGATCTGATAGTAGAACACATACCTGCTCCTAATGTTGAAGATGGCAACACTCAGATGATGATATCGTCATTGGATTATAGTTCATATATAGGACGTATAGCTGTAGGCCGTCTACACCGTGGCTCGCTACAAGCAGGACAAGATGTAATGCTTGTGAAACGCGATGGCAAACAGATTCGTTCAAAAATAAAAGAGCTATATGTATTTGAAGGTTTGGGCAAAGAACGTATCAAAGACCCTATCGAAGCCGGAGAGATAACAGCAGTACTTTTGGATTTGGATAAAAATGTAAACTTCGAAATTGGCGACTCTATTTGTGATATAGACAACCCCGAACCATTGAAGCCTATAAAGATAGATGAACCTACAATGAGTATGCTTTTTACCATCAACAACTCGCCTTTCTTTGGCAAAGAAGGAAAATTTGTAACATCACGCCACATACGTGAACGTTTGTACAAAGAGTTGGAAAAGAACTTGGCTATGCGCATAGAAGAAACCGACTCGCCCGACTCGTTGATAGTGTTTGGCCGTGGCATTCTTCACCTTTCCATACTTATCGAAACTATGCGTCGCGAAGGTTACGAACTACAAGTAGGCCAACCCAAAGTAATAGTAAAAGAAATAGACGGCAAAAAATGTGAGCCTGTTGAACAACTTACCATTTTGGTTCCCGAAGAATTCTCGAGCAAAGTAATAGACATAGTTACCCGCCGCAAAGGTGATGTAAACTCTATAGACACCAAGGGCGACAGAGTTCAATTGGAATTTACCATACCATCGCGCGGCATAATAGGCTTAAGAAACAACCTGCTTACCGTGTCAAACGGCGAAGCCATAATAGCCCACCGCTTTAAAGCCTTCGAACCATGGAAAGGCGAAATGGGAACCTACAAGATGGGCGCTTTAATAGCCAAAGAAACAGGAACATCTACCGCCTATAGCATAAGCAAACTACAAGATCGCGGACAATTTTTTATAGAACCCGGCGAAGATGTATATGCCGGACAAGTAGTAGGCGAAGGACTACGTCCCGACAACGATATTGTAATTAATGTAATAGTAGGAAAGAACCTTACCAATATGCGTAGCAAAAGTGCCGACGACAAATCAACAACCACACCTGCAACAAAATTCTCGCTCGAAGAAGCTATGGAATACATACGCGAAGATGAATATTTGGAAATAACTCCTACTTCGTTACGTATCCGCAAAATAATATTGGACGAGATAGCACGCAAACGTTCACGTCAGGCAATGGAAGAAAACGACAATTAATCGAAATTTTTTAATATGAAAACATTGATTTTTGCCTCCAACAATGTGCATAAGCTAAGCGAAATTCGCAATCTGTTGAACAATATAATTGAGATACAAAGTTTAAAAGATATAAACCTTGAGGGTGACATTCCCGAAACATCGGACACCCTCGAGGGCAATGCCACTCAAAAGGCAGAATGGATACATAGCCGTATTGGCCAAGACTGTTTTGCCGACGATACCGGTCTAGAAGTAGAAGCCCTTGATGGTGCCCCGGGAGTGTATTCGGCACGTTATGCAGGCGAAGGTTGCTCTTTTGCCGACAACGTAAACAAGCTATTAAAAGCAATGAACGGAAAAACTAATCGCAAAGCACGCTTCCGTACAGTTATATGCCTTATCGAGAACAACGAAAAGCACTATTTCGAAGGTATCGTAAACGGTA
>JAFWBF010000010.1 GCA_017507285.1 Bacteroidales bacterium
ATTATGTGCTTGGTAAAGGAATGTATGGTCTTACGTGTAAGGTCGGGGTTCTTAAACACATCGCCCTTCCAGTTTATATCGTCCTTACATTCGGCATCAAACTTTGCAGCGTAGTAATATTTGTTCAATATCCTTGCCACAGTGTCGTTGGCAAAGGTTACACTGTCCAGCTGACGGCACCAACCGCACCACGAGGTGTAGAAATCAATAAATCCCAACTTGTTGTTTTGTTTCAAATCCATGCTTCCCATTTTTTCCACGGTAGTCCACTCCACTTGGGCAGCCATCGGCATGGAGGCACCCACTAGGGCAACAACTATAAGAAGCAGTTTTTTTAATTTCTTACCATTCATAAACCCATCCGTTTTCTGTTTCAGTATTTTTGTTTGTCGAAGAATTGTCTTCCAATTGCTTCTTTGTGCTCAGCATACGCGAAGCCAAGTCCGAAGTTCTCCTTCCTTTGTCGGCCGGTTCCACATTTTTTTCTTCCACCGGCTCCAGCTCTTGCTTCTGAGGCATGTCGGCAGTTTGATTGGCTTTGGCAATAAAGTCCAAGGCATCGTTGGCATCATCATTAGCATTGGTCGGGCTATCATTGTAGGCCAAATACATAGGAGCTTCCATTTCTTGCACAGGCTCTTGTCCGCCCAAGCGTACAACCTGCGAACCCAAATAGTAATGAGTAAGTATGTCTTTGTAATCTATACCCAATTCCACCATACGTATGGCACCTTCCTGACTCAGCCCCACACCGTGGCCGTAGCCTTTGCCCTCGAGCACCACCTTGTCGCCATAGTAGAATACCGAAAAGAATGTAGATTTCAATTTCCAGTCTTTGCGTATGGTTGTAAGCGGCACACCCATTATTTTGGCCTTACGCTCGTCTTGAACAAAGTTTACCAATTCGTTTCTAACGCTGTCGTTGTTGATATCCAACTTATGATTTTTTGCGAAATAGCCCAACCATTTCTCGGTCGAAAACTCTTTTGTCCATACCGACTGTTTCATACCGTACGAGAAAGTATCCTTTACCGAACGCAAGTATGCTATTTCGGACTTCCACACATCTTCAGAGTTGGCGGTTTGCCCTCCGGAGTTGGAATGGAAGGGAGTTTCAATCAGATTGCCTTCGGCATCAACCAGCACTTCGCCAAAACTTTCCTTAGCAGCCTGTTTTATGTCGTCGCGAATGCAACGGTTGTGATAAGCTTGGCAGTGAACGTTGTCGCAAAAGTTGTATCCGTCGGCACGGTGCTTTTCCATATTGCGCATAGCCCATGTGCGAGATATTATGGCTTGCACCCGAAATATATCGGAGTGCTTTCCATAGATTTCGGATTGGGCCACACCTGCCACATACGATTCAAATTCCACATGATTGACCATCTGGAGGTATTTGCTGCCAAGGGCTGTAACTATAAGGTCATCTTCATACGAGCGTTGCTTGCAACCTTTTGGCGAGATGTATAAGAAAGCCTCTTCGTCGGCCGAAACAAAAGATACGGTAGCAAAGTTTCCCATTTTTTTGCCATTAACAACCACTACCACTTCCTTGGCAAAAGGAGTAAGCTCCACAAAGTCACCTGCCGAGAGGCCCGAAGCTATGGTATCGACCTCATCGGCAACCAAAGCATAGGAAGTTTTTTCAAATGAAACCTTGGCCGTAGTTATATTGGCGGTCGAAAATACTCTTACTTTCACCTTCTCCGCAAATACCACTGCAGGTATAAGCAACAACATCAGTATGTAACCTTTTTTTATCATCTTTATTTTGTACCCTTTAATGTTTTCAGAATGGATAGCACCGCTTTGTCCGACACACCTTGGCTTCCTAGCATTTTTTCGATGTTTTCGTACTCTGCCACCATCGTCATTCTATTGTTTTTGTCCTTAGTTATTTTGGAAAACTCGGTTTCCAATGTGTTTTTGTTTAAATCTTCTTGTATCAATTCCCTTACAACCGGTTTGTTTGCTATCAGATTTACCAGCGAAATGTACTCTACCTTTGCAAAGCGCTTTGCGAAAGCTACTGTGAGGGCATTGGCTCTATAGCATACCACTTGCGGCAAATGAAACAACGCTGCTTCCAGAGTTGCGGTGCCTGAGGTGATAACACCTGCAAACGCCGATTGTAGCAATAAATACGTTTGATTGTACACTAAGGTTACATTTTCGGATGTTAAAAAAGGTTTATAGAACGAATTGCCCAGCAAAGTCATACCGGCAATAACGAAATTATATTCGGGATGACGGCTTGCGAGATCTGCCATGGTTGGCATCATTTTTCGCAACTCCATTTTCCGGCTTCCGGGCATAAGAGCAATTATTGGACGGTCGTCAAGATTGTGCTGACGGCGAAATTCGTCGGCAGTATGACCACTGTTAAAGTCGGCAACGGCATCTAGCAACGGATGACCCACATACTCCACATTCTCCACCCCATATTTGTCGTAAAAAGGTTTCTCGAAAGGTAGTATCACAAACATCTTGTCGAGCACCCTACGCATCGTTTTAATCCTCCCCTTTTTCCATGCCCACACCTGGGGCGAGATATAATAAAAGTTCTTGAATCCATGGCTATGGGTAAACTTGGCAATACGAAGGTTGAACCCCGGATAGTCTATAAAAATAACCGCATCGGGCTTATAGGCAAGTATGTCTTGCTTGCACAGCCTTATGTTGGCCAACACTGTACGCAGGTGTGCCACCACCTCCACTATGCCCATAATGGCAAGGTCGCGAATATGTTTTACCATCGTCCCACCCACACTTTGCATGAGGTCGCCACCCCAAAAACGCACTTCGGCCTGCGGGTCGTGACGGTATATTGCTTTCATAAGGTTGGAGCCATGCAAGTCGCCCGAGGCTTCGCCGGATATAATGTAGTATTTCATAAAAAATAATCCTATCTTTTAATTTATTATCTATATAATCATATTACTTTGTAGAGGTACCGCAGGCACCCACACCGAGTATGATTATACGATAATTTTCGGGATAGGTTACTATGAAAAGGCTACAATATTTGGCCCATCTTGACCAAAAGAATAATAAAAGGTAACATTGTGGCAAACAACGCCAAGGCAATTCCCTTGGCCGCCGACATATACTGCAACTTCTTGACGTAATAGCGCAACAACACCACGGGAACAACAAACGAAAGGACAAAGAATTTTAGATTATCCACCACCGGCAAAGCCATAAGCAGCATAAAACCGGCCACTACCACCACCGACAACACTATGCTACCCAAGGCTACCAACATCCCGCAAACTACAGTATCTTTCTTCATGCTGTTCAAAATATTTCTACAATCTCTTTGGGAAGAAATTCGCTAACTATAAAATATACACCTACCGCCATAAGTATCACACCTACCACTTTGTTTACTATATGCAGTATATTTGGAGTAAGAATGGTCTTCAACTTATAGGATATGGCACACTTGAGAATATCAAAGCTAAGGATGGTAACAAGCAACGAAATCATAAAAAGATAGCTCTGCTCCCTTGCCGTAAACGACGAGGCAATACCTACAGGTATAAGCCAATAAACCCACACCGAAGGATTGGCAATATTAAAAAGGAATCCCTTGCCAATGTAAGGAAGGTAGGACGTTTTTTTCTTCTTAAACTCCACCGTAGAGGCGATGCCGGGATCTTTTGATACGGTTTTACGCATATAAGTGTATACGCCGAATAGCACCATAACAATGCCGCCTGCAATAGAAAGAATCATCTTACTTTGTGGATTGTCCATAAGCGACGAAAAACCCAACAAAGTAAGAAAAACCATAAATATATCGCTAAGCGAAATACCTAAAGCCAAATGTACACCGGCCTTGAAGCCATTGGTAAGACTTGTTTGGATAAGGGCAAACATTGCCGGGCCTGCAACAAAAGAAAGGGTAACACCAAACCCTACTCCCTTGGCAATAGTAGAAGCATAGCCGACTAAGTCTATAGCAAGTATGTGACAGCTTTGTAACATTTAACCGAGTGTTTTTTAATCTTTTAGTTTCTTTTATCCTTATCAAAACAATTTGCAAAGATACGTATTCTTTTGAAATAATAGGCAGTAGTACGTTAGTTTTTTTTTCGCCAACCACCTTTTATTTTAGCGAAGCAATAACGGTAGCAAGATTGTCCACAAACATATTTACCGCCAAAGCCAAAAGAATAACTCCGAAGAACTTTCGCAAAATAAAGATGGTTGCTTTGCCCAAAACCTTCTCAATCTTATCAATCGAAGCCAGCACTATAAAAGCAAACAGCACATTGAGGAACAAAGCTATCAGTATGTTTATCACAGCATGGTCGGCACGTAGCGAGAGCAAGGCTGTCAATGCTCCCGGACCCGCAATAAGCGGAAAAGCTATCGGCACAATAGAAGCTCCATTGCCTCCGCCTTCATTTTTGATAATCTCAATACCCAAAACCATCTCCAACGCCAAAATAAAGATGACTAGAGCCCCGGCCACTGCAAAGGATGCCGAATCGACACCGAAGAGTTTAAGCAACGCATCGCCCGAATAAAAGAATACCACAAACAGCACCAGCGATGCCAAGCATGCCTGCCATGGTTTAATACTCTTCTGCTGATTTTTCAGACTTAAAAAAATTGGTATCGACCCCGTAACATCTATTATAGCAAACAACACTACAAACGCACTGACGATTTCTACAAAATTTATTTCCGAGAACATATCAAATTATAGTTTCTGTTTTTATTATTGAACAATCTTACAGCAATAGAGTTTCCCTTCCAACCTCTAATTTTAAGCTATAAAAAAGGGGTGTTTTCCACCCCTTTCAATATTAATTGTGTATATTGGAATACTTTTTTATTTCTTTACAAAATGATAGTGCGAACCGAAACGGTTGAAAGCAGCTTCGTCCAATTCTTCTTGGAAACGAGGATCGGCAACCGAAATAATCAGTTTGGCACGTTCTTGAAGTGTTTTTCCGTAAAGGTTTACTGCACCATGTTCGGTTACAAACCAGTGGATATGGTTACGAGTAGTTACCACACCTGCACCTTCGGCAAGAGTCGGAGCAATTTTGCTTACCCCCTTGGCTGTAACGGAAGGCATTGCAATGATGGCTTTACCACCTTTGGAGCGCGAAGCACCATAAATAAAGTCTATCTGACCACCTACGCCAGAATAGAACTTAGTTCCCAAAGAGTCGGCACATACTTGTCCGGTAATATCTACTTGAAGAGCCGAGTTGATAGACACCATTTTTGGTTGTTGAGCTATAACAAATGGGTCGTTGGTATAAGCCACATCTTTCATAAGCACGCGAGGATTGTTGTGCAAGAAATCGTAAGTCTTTTGCGAACCCATAACGAAAGTAGATACCATTTTATATTTGTCCAAAGCCTTGTTGGCACCGGTAACAATTCCGCGTTCTACAAGATCCAATATACCATCCGAGAACATTTCGGTATGAACACCAAGGTCTTTGTGGTTTGTCAAGCACGAAAGAGTAGCATTAGGAATAGAACCTATACCCATTTGAAGGCAAGCGCCATCCTCGATAAGTTCGGCACAGTGATGTCCGATAGCTTTTTCTATTTCCGAAGGTTGACCGGGAGCAGCTGTTTCAAGAGGTTCGTCCTTTTCTACAAATATATCTATATTGCTAAGGTGAATAAGACCGTCGCCAAAAGTGCGAGGCACGTATTTGTTGATTACAGCAATGGTAAAGTCGGCATTTTCTACTGCTGCAAGAGTAGCATCAACCGAAGGACCCATCGAAACATAACCAAATTCGTCCGGAGGAGTTACTTGAATAAGAGCAACATTACACTTGATATAATTGTCGCGATAAAGGCGAGCTGTTTCGTTCAAGAATACAGGAATGTAATCGGCATAGCCTTGTTGTACACTCTTGCGAACATTTGCACCTACAAAGAAAGCATCGTGTTGGAACACGCCTTCGAATTTAGGATCTACGTATGGTGCAGGACCTTCGGTATGTAGGTGATGGATATGTACGTCCTTAAGTTCACCTCTTTCTCCGCGTTCGCACATTGCTTCTATCAAACACATTGGTGCACACGACACTGAACTAATATGCACGTGGTCGCCCGATTTTATTACTTTTACAGCTTCTTCAGCTGAAACTGCATTATATAGTTTTGCCATTATTATATTGTATTATTATTGTTTTACTTCGTTTTTTCGAACTGCAAAGGTACTATTTTTTTCTCATATCTGCAATACTTTTTTTTCGCAAGGAAATAATCTACTATATTGCAATCATTTACATTCGGTATATAATATCTTTTATAGTTCTGTTATCCATTCTTTTATCTTCTGTTCGTCTGTTAGCTTGCATATTAGCAACGAATTGTCACGATAAGCTACCAGATAATTTTCCAATCCTTGCACCACCGCTTCTACACCTTCTTGTATATTTACTATTGTACCGTTGGTGTTTACAAGTACAACCTTGCCTGCCACTGCATTGTTGTTGTTATCTTTGGCAGCATGGGTAAATAGCGAGCCCCAAGTCCCGATATCGCTCCAGCCAAAGTTGGCAGGAATAGTGTAAGTGTTTGGCGATTTTTCCATCACCCCGTAGTCGATAGAGATGTTGGTACAGTCGGCAAAATTGGTATTGATAAAGTGCTGCTCGCCTTCGGTGGCAAACACATCTTTGCCTCTATCGAACACTGCCACTATCTCGGGCAAATAGTTATCGAAAGCGGCTTTTATTCCACTCATCGACCATACAAATATTCCCGAGTTCCAGAAGTAGTTACCTGCTGCAAAGAACTGTTTGGCCTTTTCGAGGTTTGGCTTTTCGGTAAAGCTTTTCAGTTTAACCACTGTTCCCAAGTTGGCTTCAGAGTCCTCGTCCACTTGTATATATCCGTAACCTGTTTCGGGGCGTGTAGGTTGTATGCCTATAGTAAGCAATGATTGACTATGCTCGGGCTGTGCCACAAAATCGAAAGCCTTTGATATGATACGTTGAAACTCCATCTCGTTTGTTACCAAATGGTCGGCAGGAGTAACCACTATGTTGGCATCTTTACACTTGGCCATTATACGGTATGTGGCGTAGGCTATACACGGAGCCGTGTTCCTACGTATAGGTTCGCACAGCACTTGGTCCGGCTTTATCTGCGGCAGGTGTTCGAGCACCAAGTCCTTGTAAGCAGCATTGGTTACCACCAAAAAATTCTCGGCCGGCACTATGGGCAGAAATCTGTCGAACGTGCTACGAATAAAACTTTTGCCTATTCCCAATATATCTAAGAACTGCTTTGGATAATTGTCCTTGCTCAAAGGCCAAAAGCGGCTGCCTATGCCACCGGCCATTATCACACAATAATTTTGTTTTGCCATATCACAATCCTCCATGTTATATTATCAAAAAGAAATGTATGTTACTTAATTACTCTCCAAGTTTCTTGGTGTTGGTTGCAGCTTCGGACACGTTTATCACAAAGTCGCCAATCTTTTCATACAAAGCATACATTCCGCTATAGACCGTTCCTACCTGATAGGAATAAGCACCTGCTTTGATAGATTCCAAATGGTGGCTGCGCAGCGAGTCGCGCAAAGCATTTATTTCTTTTTCTGCCTCGTTGGCTTCGTCCAAGGTTACAGTGTTGTAGTCCTTGTGCAAGTTGCTGTCCATTATCTCCAATGCCTTACCTACCATATCGTACATATTATTGAGGTATCCCTTACAAGCCTTGTCAAGCACCACGTTCTGAGTTTTTTGGTTTTGCTTAAGTATAGCCATCTGATATATAGAGTCGCCAATACTTTCCAGGTTGTCTATAATTCTTAGCATCGAACTTATCTTTTGCGAGCCCTCGTTGCTGAGGTCGCCTTCCGAAATCTTGGTAAGGAAACGTGCAATCTCTATTTCCATACGATCGGTAATATCCTCATATTTGGCCGTACGTTCAAATATCTTCTGATACTCATTTTCGTTCTTGGTCTTATCCAATTCGGGCAAGAATGAATACATCCTAACCACTCGTTCGGAGAATGTTTCTATCTCCTGCTTGGCACTTTGAATATCAAGCTCCGAAGTATTCATAAGCCCCGAAGGAATATATTGCAGGCGGAAACTTTCGTCTTCTTCGGGATTGGTTTTGATAAGGAAGTTCACAATCTTTATTATCATAGGTATAAACCATACCAACAGCGAAGTATTAATTATATTGAATATGGAATGGAAAAGCGACAATGCCACCGGTATAGCCAAAGCATCGGTAAATGGCGAAGCACCTTCCATCTGCAATGTTATATAGCCTATCAGTTTGGTGAACGGATAGAAGACTATAAGCATCCATATCACACCTATCATATTAAATACCAAGTGCGAAAGTGCTGCCTTCTTGGCCGAATTGTTGGCCACCATTGCGGCAAGGTTGGCGGTGATGGTTGTACCAATGTTTTCGCCAAGCACCATTGCTGCTCCCACTTCAAAACTTATCCACCCTTGGCTACACATCACAAGGGTGATGGCCATTGTGGCACTCGACGACTGCATTATAAGCGTAAGCACCGTGCCTATAAGCACAAATAGCAATATCGAACCATAGCCATAATCGGAGTACTGAGCTATAAACTGCAACACCTCGGGATATTGGTTGATATCCGGCATGGCATTCTTCATAAACTCTATGCCAAGGAAAAGGAGCGAAAAACCTATGATAAGTTCTCCTATCGACTTGCGACGACTATGCTTCGAGAATATAAACGGTATGGCTATGGCTACCAAGGGTATTGCCAAATCGGCCATCGAAAACTTAAGTCCCAACAGCGATATAACCCACGCTGTGGCAGTGGTACCTATGTTGGCACCCATAATGATGGCTACTGCTCCTGCCAACGATAGTAAACCGGCATTGACAAAACTTACCACCATTACTATGGTGGCACTCGACGATTGTATGACCGTAGTGGCAAAAGCTCCGGTAACAATACCTCTGAAAGGTTTGGAAGTCATGCGGGAGAGGATGTTACGCATTTTATTGCCCGCCAATTTTTGCAACGAATCGCTCATCAACTTCATTCCGTAGAGGAATATACCCAAAGCCCCTACTATTTCGAGCAACCCTGTCAAGATAGAAAAAACATTCATCTTTAAAACATTTTTATATGTTAATAATATAATATACAATCGTATAGACTATATACTAGTTTGTGCTATTTTGCCACAAAGGAAATACAAAAACATTAATGATAGGTTTCTAAATTGTTACATTTTTGTTACATCAAAGCCAAAAAGCTAATAGATAATGCTTAAGCTAGGTATGAAAAACGTCATTTCCCCTCGGCATCCTTATAGCAAAGACATTAATTCGTGGCAAAAATAATTTTCACTCTACGTTGAAACACTTTTTACTTTCCGTTGAGATACTTTTTAATTATTCCCACGGACATAATATCGAAACTGCTGAACATATAATGTCAAAAGTACTCAATGATGATTAGCAAGTGACACTTGCCGACAATGGTTTTAGCACGTTCAATAGTATCTCTTCAGTACTTTTGATACTATCATTTCAGCACTTTTTGTTTTTGCCTGCAGGCAAAAACAAAAAGTGTTTCAGGCACAAGCAAAAAGTATATCAACCGCAACAAAAAAATACACCAACGGCAAAACACAACCTATGCCACACGCTCCGCACTTGGTGCTACTAGTTTATACATCACACCATTAATGTTTTTTTGAAGAAAAAAGAACATTTTGTTGTCAAAAATTGAAAGTTTTATCGTACCTTTGTAAACAATTATCGCAATGATAAATAGAAATAATATTTTATAAATCAAAATAATACACCTTTAATATATGGAAATTATAGGCAAATTAATCAGAATATTGCCCGAACAATCAGGCGAATCGACCAGAGGAAGATGGGTAAGAGGAGGTTTTGTTATCGAAACATCGGAACAATACCCTCGCATGGTAGCCTTTACAATGTTTGGCGAAGATAAAGTAGGAATGGTAAAAAGCATAGCCTTGGGAACACAGATAAACGTACACTTCTCGCCCGAATCGCGAGAATTTCAAGACCGTTGGTACACCGATTTGCGTTGCTTCAGAATAGACACATTCAACCCTGCTCCTATAGGTGGTGGCTATCCGCCGGTACAACCCGGCTACGCTCCGGCTCCTGCCCAACCTGTATATGAGGCAGCGGCACCGCAACAAATGCCATCGGCTCCGGCTCCGGATTTTGCTTCGGCACCATCGCAAGACACTATGGGCACCGACGACGACCTTCCATTCTAAAAAAAATACAAAAAGTCGTGTGAGTAAAGTTTGCTCATACGACTTTTTTAATTAAATAACACATACCATTATGACAAAAAACGAATTGCGTAAGTGGATACGCGAAGAAAAGAAAAAGATAACCTTGGCGGAAAAACAAGAACGCTCGGAAAATATTTGGCAACAAGTGGAAAACAACAAGCAATTCAAAGCTGCCAAGGTGATATTGCTCTATTGGTCCATGGCCGACGAGGTATATACCCACGAGTTTGTAAAACGATGGGCCGACAAGAAAACTTTGTTGCTACCCGTAGTTGATGGCGACGACCTTCGGATAAAACCCTACCAAGGCATCGAAAACATGGTGATTAGCAAACAGTTTGGTATTGGCGAACCTACCGGCGATGACTACGACGACCTTTCGAAAATAGAGGTAATAATAGTGCCAGGTGTGGCTTTTGACAAAAAATGCAACAGAATGGGACGCGGCCGCGGATATTACGACAAACTACTATCGACCAACAATGCATACAAAATAGGTGTAGGTTTCGACTTCCAGATAGTGGAAAAGGTGCCTACCGAAGAGTTTGACATACCGATGGACTGTATTGTTTGCGAGTCCGATTCTTACGAATAACACCTCGACAAAAAACAACAAAAAATAGTACATGTTCCGAAAAAAAGAACACGTACTATTTTTTATACAATCAAATTCAGATAATGCCTATTTCTTTAATAAGAACGATAGGTTGAATAATAGTTTTTCTTATTACCTTTTACCTTAAAGTTCCTATTAATCATCGAGGATTTCTTTTTCTCTACTTTGTACATATTTCCCGCTTTTTTAGACGAAGAACAGGATGACGCAGTAGCACCACAAACTAATAATAATCCTACCATTAAAGTGGCCGAAACAATATTTTTAAGGACTTTTCTTATCATCATAACTATATCTATTTTACTGATTAGCACTATTCTATACATTTCTATGCTTTCCAAAGCATGGCACAAAGTAACAAAAAAAAAGTGTAATATGCAAATTTACACGTTTTTTTTATCAGAAAAAGAAAAAAGACTTTGCAAAACCCTTGCAAAGTCTTTGCGGAAAGACAGGGATTCGAACCCTGGAAACGCTTTTGACGTTTACACACTTTCCAGGCGTGCCTCTTCAACCACTCGAGCATCTTTCCTGTTTTTCAGTTTGCAAAAGTACACTTTTTTTTTTAATATAGAGTGTACTTTTTACCTTTCAACGAAAATATTTTCTTCTCCGACCCTTTAATCCTTTGATTACAAAAGATATATTTCTACAATATTTTATATCTGCTTTTCTATAAAAACGACTGCAAATCGATTAGTTTTTTGTACAAACCATTGTTTTCAATCAGTTTTTGATGCGTTCCTCGTTCAACAATTTTACCTTTATCCATCACTATTATTTCGTCGGCATATTGTATGGTTGAAAGGCGATGGGCAATAACTATAGCTGTTCTTTTTTCCATCAGTCGTTGGAGTGCTTCCTGCAGATAGAACTCCGACTCGGTGTCCAATGCCGATGTTGCTTCGTCGAGGATAAGTATAGGAGGGTTTTTAAGTACAGCACGTGCTATGCTCAGCCTCTGCCGTTGCCCACCGGAAAGAGCAAGACCTCTATCTCCAACAACGCTATAGTAGCCATTGGGCATTTTGGTTACAAATTCATCGGCATTTGCCACCTTTGCTGCAGCTATCACCATTTCTTTGTCTACATTTCGTCGGCCAAAAGCTATATTGTGCAGCACACTGTCGTTAAACAATATGCTTTCTTGCGATACTATGCCGGTTAAAGCCCTAAGAGAATTGATGTTCATATCCTTTATAGGTATACCATCAATATATATATCGCCCGAAGTACAATCGTAAAACCTAGGTAAAAGGTCTACCAACGTTGTTTTTCCGGCTCCCGAAGGCCCTACGATGGCAATGGTTTTCCCTTTTTCGATAGTTAAGTTTATATCCTCTAGCACATTGTCGGTTTGGTAAGCAAACGATACGTTGCGGTATTCAATTTTATCGTCAAAAGTAGTCTTTACCACCGCATTATCTTTTTCATAAATACTCTCATCTTCATCCAAAACCTCGAATATTCTGCGTGCAGCAGCACTACCTTTCTGCAAATTATAATAGGCCGATATTACTGCTTGGGCAGGAGGTATGATACGCGAAAATATTATCACAAAGAATATCAGTATTGCAGGACGCATCTCGCCGTTGATAACAAGAGAACCTCCAAATATAACCACCGTAACCAAAATAAGAGTTCCCAACAACTCGATAAGTGGCGAACCCAACTCTTTACGTTTGGCTACACGTATCATCCGACGAGTATATTCTCGATTTTCACGAGCAAATCTATCAGCCATCTCCCCTTCCATATTAAACGATTTGATAACTCTAATGCCCGACACAGCCTCCTCCAACACCGAAAAAAGATAACCCAACTTATCTTGTCCCTTGGTTGAATTGCGTTTCAAACTCTTGCCTACCCTACTAACTATAAACAACGCCAAAGGCATAACAACCACTGCAAAAAGCACCATTTTGGGACTGATAAAAACCAACACCAACGAAAACACTATTATATTGATAGGGTCTTTGACCAACATTTGCAAACAATTGAATACCGACCACTCTATATCGGCCAAATCGTTGGAAAGCCTACTTATGATATCACCTTTGCGTTGTGCCGAAAAGAAAGATACGGGCAATATGGTGATATGATGATAAAAGTCGTTGCGAATACGCTCTATCATTCCATTACGAATAGGACTTAGAAAATACATTCCCAAATACCTTGAAGTGTTGGACAAAAAGGAACAACATATATACCCTATAGCCACAAAAAACAAACATTTCCATGCTCCATGGGCAATCTTAAGTTGATACAGCTGCCACGTAAGCCAATCGGTAATAGCTGCTTGATTGAAAGCAAACACAGGTTCTGCCACCGGCGGATTGCTTACACCAAATAATAGTTCGATAAAAGGAACTATCATGGCAAACGAAAATAACGAGAAAAAGACAAAGCAAATATTAAAGAAGATATTTAGGAATATCTGCTTGGGGAAATATTTTAGATAACGAAATATGCGAAAAATATCTTTCATAGTTGTTCTTATAATACTTAGTTTTCAGTTATAACAAACACAGTTCGTCTATTCTTAGCCCTACCCTCTTCTGTATCGTTGGTAGCAACAGGATTGGCCGAGCCCATACCCTTATACTGCAGCCTATCGGGCCGAACCCTATTGGCAATAAGATAATCATAAACTGCTTTTGCTCGCTGTTCGGACAGTTTTTGATTGTCCTCTTCGTCGCCCACATTGTCGGTATAACCCTCTATGGTGGCGTGCACTTTGGGATTCTCTCTCAGAAATTCGATAAAAGCATTAATAACCAACCTGGTATTATCGGTAAGTTCGGCCGAATTAAGGGCAAACACAATATCGTTTATCTGATAGCTTCCACCCACTTCGATAGGTAATATCTTGAAATGCAAAAGCGAATCGGGGGGCAATACAGTATTCTTTTGAACCAAAACACTCGAAAAAGCATACCCCTCACGCTTGGCTATAAGTATGTAATCGTTCTTTGGATTGAGTACGGCAGTAAAAGTTCCTTCTGTTTCGTCTATCCTATACAACGATTTCTCCTTTGCTCCGGCAGTAATAAAAAGTTCCAAATCGCCACCTATGGGATTGTCGTTTTCGTCCACCACAGTACCTTTTACCACACATACTTTCTGCGGTTTTATGGCCGGATAGAGGTCAAACTCATAAATATCCATACCTCCTTTATTTGGATATTTGTTTGATGAAAAATATGCTTTCTCGCCATCGGCGTCAACTCCGAAATAAAATTCATCGCCATCGGTGTTGATAGGATGGCCAAAGTTTAAAGGTTTCTGCCCTCTCGAATCGTCTACCCGAGTGTAGTACATATCATATCCACCCAATCCTTCCCAACCGTTGGAAGCGAAATATAGCGATACACCATCGGGATGAATAAATGGGGAACGCTCATTATCTTCGGTATTTACAGAAGGACCCAAGTTTTCCGGACGGCTCCAGTCGCCATTGGGCAACTTATGTACACACCATATATCGGTACCCCCATAGCCCCCTTGTCGGTTACTGGCAAAATAAAGATAATTGCCATCGGGAGTAATAGAGGGCTGCGACTCCCACGTGGAGGATGTATTTACATTGTTGCCGGCATTCTGTGGCTCGGTCCATTCGCCATTCTTGTACTCCGAAAAATATATATCGCAGTTGGCATAGTCGGCCTTGGTTTGTTGGGTTATGGAATAATAGAGCACTTTGTTATCGGCTGTAAGAGTAAATGTCCCCTCGTTTTTTCCGGTATTGAACGGTGGTTGCATTCGCCTACCTTTACCAAAAGTGCCGTCTTTCTCTCTATGGCTCTCTATCATCATAGACACACGTGTTTCGAGGTCATGCTTATAAAAAGTACTATTATCTTCATTCTTTACCACATCGCGAATAAAATACATACGCTTACCATCTACAGTTTTGTAGGCCAAATATTCGTTGGCTTCGGTTGATACACCTTGTATGCTTTTGGGCTCGAACGGCACCGGATTTAGATATGCTTTGGCAAGCGTACGAGACCAATAAGAATATGATTCGGCTTCTTCGATGTAGGCATCGTATCTACCATCCATCTCCATCTCAGCCAAGCCGAAAAAATTATCGAAACTTATTACAGCCTGCTCGTAACGTTCGTAGCTGTAATGGACCAAACCCATATAATAATGCAAACGTGCATCGGGAAAGTCGGGACACAAGGCCAAAACCTTAGACATATTTTTATCTAACGCCGCAAGACTCTCTTTCTTGGCTGCTATGAGCCCCAAAAGAAAGTATGGCTCTGCCACCTCTGGCTCGTCCGAAACTATTTTCTTAAGTATACCGGTGCTAGCCGTAAACTGCCCTCTTTCGTACATCTCGTAGGCCTTTTGATATTCCTTATAATTCTTCTTGCTCATCTCCATCTCGCACATCGTTTGTGCCGAAGCCCCCCAAGAGACAATGCCGGCAAGCAACAGCAGAACTATTTTTCTCATATATATATTATTGTATATCATTATTTATATCCCTATCTATTAAACCATTAGTATTATACGCTACTGCATATAAACTTTACAAAGATAAGAAATTTACTCCAAACGTACGCCGTTTGCCAACAAAAAGTATGGGATACACAATATCGTTATAATAACAAAGCCTTGTTCCATGTTTTGAATAAAAAATTTGTGGACAAGTCTTTGAAGAGTGGAATAATATGTAAAGAATTAGTCCGTTTCTTTTTTCAAAACAAACACACGTGTAGGGCCACGACCGGTGTAGGTAATGCCGGTAGAAGGGTCGGCTGCAAACTTGTGTAGCTCACGGTATGCCGATGTTTTGGACATATTAACCAGGTAGGAATATGTAAGTATCGACATTCTACCGTTGGCTTCGAGGAATTTTTTTGCACGCTCGAGGCGTTGGCCTTCGGTGTATGGCGACATTCGCAGGCGACGTTCGCCACTTCGTTCCAACCTACAGTTAGCATTCACCCTCTTTATCAGTTTCTTATCTACTCGTAGGTTTACACCCGTCACCTCTATACTTGCGGCATTTCTTTTGCCCGTATTAGCATCAAGTTCCTCTACCTCCCTGCCTTTCTTAGGCCCTATCTTGGTACTGAAAGTGCCTATTCCATCAATGGTTACCGTATAGCCTAAACCCAGCAAATCAGCTAGCTTTTCGACAGCTTGTGTAAGCACAGCCTCCGCCATCGAGGCCGATATTCCCACTCCATTGTCTATCATATACTCCACAAACTCTCCGTGGCTGTAATTTCTGTAGGTTTCCATCTTATAATAAACCTTTTGATTGCCATCTTTGCGTATATCAGGCATCTCTCGCTTAACAAACTTTGCCATATTGCTTTCTTGTTGTATTGGTTGATTTATCTATTATACTATTCAAACTCTTTCAACGGCTTTGCAACGACTTTGCAATGCATAGTTGTGTAGGGTTTCGTAGTACTATTATTTATTTACCCTGCCGGAAAAGTAACGCAAACCAACCGAAAAAATTGCCCGACAGTACAGTATTTTTATATTCCAAAGTTTGAAACGAATATTTCATAGTTTGAAATATTTGTTCCAAATTTTGGAATATATATTTCATAGTTGGGAATATACTTTTATAATAGGTATTAGAAAGTTTATCGGCGTGGACTTAAAACTTTTACTATGGGGTGTAGCGAAAAATATATTAGGGGATAAGAAATGTAAACATTATGGAAAAAAATATGCACCGCAACCATCGTTGCGATGCATATCTAATATCATATCAAAGTATTAGGCCTAGAACTTATAGGCAGCACCTACCGAGATGTAGGAATACATGGCCTTGAATCCTGTTTCGGTTCCTCTAATACCAAATGGAGCATACAAAGCTGCATCAACAGTAGCCATCCAATGTTCAGAAAATTCCCAACTTCCTCTAAGACCTACATTTACCATTTCGTAAACATGTCCAAAACTTTGCACCAAAGTTCCGGATTTATCAAAACCCAAACCAATGGTAGCCAACGCCAAAACATTCCATTTTGCTTCTCTTTCGGCTCCTTGTATTGCATCCATTATAGAGAACGAACAACCTACAGTAGCAGCCAAACTTTTGCCTAGTCCGCTACCAACATCATGCATCGAGCCTTGAAAAACTATGCCCCAAAGGCTGTTTAGCTGTTTAGAAAAATACAAATTAAACCCGTATGAAGCAGAATTGTCGGTGTTTTCAACCTTATCTATCGGCAAGGTAAGTCCACCGTTTAATCCAACCGACCAATCGCTCCAAAGGTCAAAAGCACCTAACTCTTTTTTCGGTTTCGGTTCCTCATCCATTAGTTCATCCTGTGCAACAGAAACAACAGAACACATCAATAATGATGCAAAAAATCCAAATTTTAAAAATCTTTTCAACATAAATTTCTCTTTTTAATTACTAATTTATCTTTTATTTATCCTTTTATTTGAGCAAAATATATTATTTAAAACCATAACCATCAATATAATAGTCATTTATCAGTCAAAAAAAACAACTTTGCAAAAATAGTAGTTTTTCATGACATATACAAATAGTTTTTTGTCCTGCCAATTTGAGATTCGAAACAAGAACAAATAAAACTTCAACAAAAGAATTATCCTTACAAGCCACTAAATTTGTCAATTACGATATTTGACACGATATTTCTAAACCACAATGCATGTAATTTTTGCATTTTTGACATGATAAAGAACGAAAAAACACACATTTTTGAGCATCTACAAAGATTATTCTTAAAAAAAATTGTACGATAAATCAATATCTTATAAAGATAAGAATAAAAAAGATTGAAATAAAGTTGGCGGATTGAAATAAAATTAGTACCTTTGCAAACGATTTCGAGACGGTGGGTGTAGCTCAGCTGGTTAGAGTGCCGGATTGTGGTTCCGAAGGTCGTGGGTTCGAATCCCATCTCCCACCCTAAAAGAGAATAATGAAAGTTGTTCTCTTTTTTGTTTTACAGTGTTTACCAAACAAAAAACCGTTGACAGTCATCACGACGCCAACGGCAAAATACAAACAAATTTATTACACTAAAACATGAGAAATAAAGTCTTTTTATTCCGAATATTCTTTCAGCCTATTTATCAATTTCTTTCTACAAAAGAATATTCTGCTTTTCACTGTGCCGATAGAGAGATTTAATTCTTCGGCAATTTCTTTGTACTTATACCCTTGATATTGCATAATAAACGGGATACGTTGTTCGTCAGAAATACCATCAATAGCCTGATTAAGTTCTTTTACACTCAACTCTGCCTCCGGCATGCCATACACACTCTTGGTAGAATTATTAAGGTAGTAAGCATCTTCAGTCTTATCAATAATAGTTGCCGACTTTACTGCTCTACGGTAGTTGTTTATAAACGTATTTCGCATAATCGTATATGTCCATGCTTTAAGATTGGTATTGTCCTCAAATTTATCTCTATAAATTAAGGCTTTTAAAAAAGTGTCTTGAACCAAATCTTTGGCATCATCACGATTATTTGTCAACGAGTAGGCATAATATTCAAGCCCTTCTTTCAGCTTTATCAAAGCTGCATTAAATAATGTAGCATCCATATTAATAGTTTTTATTGTTTTTCTACATATATATACATGCTAAAAACGTGCCAAAATTATCCAACAACGAATATTTTTTCAATAAATCTTTATTTTTTTATCAAACAATGAAATAATGAAACATTTTTATAGTTTCTAAGTAGAATATATATAATTATACGTAACATTGATACAAAACCCGATGATTGAAGCAATTTGTAAAAACAAAACAGAACTACCCCAAATAGCATCATTGCTATTAGAATCGTTCCCTAATGATCGGTTCTTTGCATTCTTTGGCAATATGGGAGCAGGGAAAACCACATTGATAAAAGAGATATGCTCCATACTAGGAGTAACCGACAATGTGTGTAGCCCTACATTCTCCATTATCAACGAATACATAAACAACGAAGGTTCTAGCATATACCATTTCGATTTCTATAGGCTAAACAAGCTTGAAGAAACCTACGATATGGGTTATGAAGAATATTTTTATAGTGGCAACTACTGCTTTAGCGAATGGTCGGAGAAGATAGAACCACTATTACCCCAAAGCTATATACGCATTGACATACAAGAAATAGACAATGGTGTACGCAAGTTTGTGGCCACCCGAATAGAATAAAAATACATTATCATGGAAATAGATCTATCCATTGCTACAGCCGAAAAATTATCTTCTTACATTGGCACCCGACATCACTACTCCATAGGAATACCTATCGAAACCGAGAAATCCGAACAGCGAGTAGGTCTTACACCTCAAGCAGTATCTATATTGGTAGAAGCCGGTCATAATGTTTTGGTAGAACATAACGCCGGCTTAAAATCCGGTTTTGCCGATAATGAATATATCAATAGCGGTGCCTTCATAGTCAAAAACGAAGAAGTTTTTAATACCGAAATAATATTCAAAATAGCACCTCCCACCATTGAAGAAATTGGCAAAATGCGAAAACATGCAATTGTATTTTCTATTGCCTTTACTCGTACGCAGCCCGAAGAATACTTCCATCTTCTGATAAAAAAGAAGATAACAACTATTGCCTACGACAATCTGAAAAACAAAAACGGCAACCTTATAATAATGGATACGCTTTGCAAAATAATAGGTAACGCATGCCCACTTATTGCTGGAGAATATTTTTCATTGGCCAACGACGGATACATAATAGGTTCTTTTGGTGGAATACCACCTGCCGAAATAGTATTTTTGGGCGCTACCAAAATTGCCGAAACAGCAGCAAAAATATTTTTGTCGATGGATGCCTCTATAAAAATATTCGACTGCTCGCTGTCTCGACTCAATGATATAAAACAAACATTGGGCCATCCCGTATACACTTCAACCCTTTATCCCGAAACACTTAGAAATGCAATAACTAAAGCCGACTTGGTAATTGCCGATTCTTTTTACCGAACAAAAGATGAATACCTTATAGATGAGGAGCTAGTGAAAAAGATGAAAAAAGGTAGTTTGATAATAGATGTAGGAATTGCACAGGGAACAAAAATAGAAACATCACGCCCAACAACATTAGAACACCCATTCTATACCAAACACAATGTAACACACTATTGTGTACCAAATATATCGGCACGATTTCCAAAAACATCATCCGAAGCCATAAGCAACATCCTTTCACCTATTCTGCTAGAACTGGCCAAAGGACATTCGTTCGATGAACTACTATTAATAAACAAAAGTTTACGCAGTGGAATATATATCTACAAAGGGATACTCACTGATAACTTTGTGGCAAAAAAATATAAAATAAACGCAAAAAAATTGGACATACTTTTGGATTTTTCCATGAGCTGATGGAATGCCAACAAAAGAAAATAGCAAATAAATTTGATGATATGCATTTTATTTTGTAATTTTGCTCTTTTGAACAACAAATTAAATTCAACCATTATTATAACTAAAACATAAAACAAATGTCTGACAGCCTTATAATTACTCCAACATATAACGAAAAAGAAAATATCGAAAAAATCATCAGAAAAGTATTCTCACTACCAAAAGAATTTCATATTTTGATAGTGGAAGACAATTCGCCCGATGGTACAGCTGACATTGTAAAACAATTGATGCAAGAATTTCCTGACAAATTGTTTATCAAAGAACGTAAAGGTAAATTAGGATTAGGCACTGCCTACCTCGATGGTTTTCGTTGGGCTTTGGAGCACGACTATAAGTATATATTTGAAATGGATGCCGATTTTTCGCACAACCCCGACGATTTGGAACGGTTGTACGAGGCATGTGCATGTGGCAAAGGCGATGTAGCCGTAGGCTCACGATATGTTGATGGCAAAATCAGTGTAGTAAATTGGCCTATAATGCGACTACTTATGTCATACTATGCATCGGCATACGTAAGATTAGTTACTAGAATGAAAGTGTATGATGCCACTGCAGGCTTCGTATGCTACACTCGCAAAGTACTGGAAAGAATGAATTTCGACAAAGTACAATTTGTAGGCTATGCTTTCCAAATAGAAATGAAATATACCGCAACAAAACTAGGCTACAAAATAGCTGAAGTTCCTATAATTTTTACCGACCGTGTTTTAGGAACATCAAAAATGAGTATGAAAATATTCAAAGAAGCATTCTTTGGAGTATTCTCATTACGATTCCGCAATTGGAAGAATTACTAACGATTTCTTTTCAACCAACATATGCTGTCCGAAATAGCTCTTTCAAGAGATGTTTCGGACAATTTTAATTCGGCCATTGCCTTTGCATTGGAATAATACTCCCTTATACATAATTGACGAGTATTTATACTTTGTACCTGTGTCTTCACTCCTATCTTTCGCAAACCATCGCCAAGCAAACCCACCACATTAACTATCCAACAAGGAATAGGTATAAGCAACTGCTTATACCCACAAACCCGTTTCTGCAACTTATAAAAGTCTACAAGAGTCTTATTATGCATACCTACAATATATTTCTCGGCATTTCTTCCTAATGTAAGGGCATTTACCACTGCCAATGCCACATCTTCCACATGAACAAAACATTTTCCCCCTTGGGGTACTACCATAATAGGTTTGCGATAGCCCATAAGCAACAACTGTCCGGAACTTGGTTTGGTATCATATCTTCCTATCATAAATCCGGGATTAATAATAACGATATGCCTACCTTCATACTTTGCTTCTTCCAAAAACAAGTTTTCGGCCATTGCTTTAGTTGCAGCATAATACGAGTTGGTAAACGGATATTGCATCTGAAACGATTCATCGGCTAGCTGTTCAGAAGTTCCATAGCCTATAGTATTGAGGGTACTTATATACACTATTCTTTTTATATCCAAACTTCTAGCAACTGCTACAACATTTCTCGAACCTCCAACATTTACTTTTTCAAACTGCGAGTAAGGTAGGCTCATATCTGTTGCAGCTGCTATATGCACGATAGCATCACACCCTGTTGAAGCTAATAGCAAACTATCATAGTCAAGAAAATTACCTTCGAAGATGTACAAATTATCATGTTGAACAAGCAGACTTTCTCTTTTACGAACTATGGCATGCACAATATGTCCCTCCAAAAGCAATCGAAGTATGGTATTATGACCCAATAAACCATTACCACCCGTTATCAATACCTTCATAATATATTGTATTAATGTGCTTCAAGCCAGTTATCGCCAATATCTACACCTACTTCTATTGGCAAATCCAATGTTAAGGCATTAACCATCTTATCTGCCACTATTGCCTTCACTTCTTCTAACTCTGGCTTATATACATCCAACACCAACTCATCATGCACCTGCAATATCATCTTCGATTTCAAACCTTTTTCATCAAATTCCTTGTATATCTCATTCATCGCTATCTTTATCATATCTGCCGAAGTTCCTTGTATAGGCATATTCACAGAGTTTCGTTCAGCAAAACTCTTCATAGCATTGTTTCGCGAGTTTATATCCGGCAAATAACGTCTACGTCCCAACAATGTTTGAGCATAGCCATGCTCGCGAGCAAAGGCAATATTATCATCAATATACTTTTTGATGTCGGGATATTGAACAAAATATTCCTCAATAAGTGTTGCAGCTTCTTTGCGTGAAATATTCAGTTGCTCCGAAAGACCAAATGGCGAAATGCCATATACTATACCAAAATTGACCGATTTGGCATTTCTTCTCAAATCGGAAGTTACTTCTTCCATAGGCAATTTGTATATTTTAGCTGCTGTTGCGGCATGTATATCATAGTGACTTTTAAATGCCTCTATCATATTCTTATCACCACTTAATGATGCTATTATACGCAATTCTATCTGAGAATAATCTGCTGCCATAAGCACGTATTCGTCATTCCTTGGCACAAATGCTTTCCTCATCTCCCTTCCCCTCTCCGTACGGATAGGTATATTCTGAAGATTAGGATTGTTCGAGCTCAATCTACCCGTAGCAGTAACTGTTTGATTAAAGGTAGTATGTAATCTATTGGTAGTTGGCGAAATAAGTTTTGGTAAGGCTTCTAAATAAGTACTTATCAATTTAGACAATGAACGATATTCCAATATTAGTGGTATAATGGGGTGCTTATCTATCAGCTTCTGCAATACATCTTCGGCTGTCGAATATTGTTTTGTGGCAGTCTTAGGTGCTTTATCTATTATTTTCAGTTCTTCAAACAATATTTCACCCAATTGCTTTGGTGATGCTATATTGAATGTTTTATTGGCATAGGAATATATTTTGTTTTCTATTTCCAGCTTCTCTTCTTGCAGTTGTAGGGAGTAATGTTTAAGATAATCGGTATCTATACGCACTCCTTCCCTTTCCATTGCAAAAAGCACATCCACCAAGGGCATTTCAATATTGGAATATATATTGTAAACACCGGTATCCTCCATCTGCTGCTTTAATACCGGATACAATTTACCAATAATATCAACTCTTTCACACATCGAATCCTTTACCAA
>JAFWBF010000084.1 GCA_017507285.1 Bacteroidales bacterium
ATTCCATGTGTCAAGAATAACATTTGTAACCCTCTCGATATCGGCAGGAATGAATATGTATGTAATATCTAAGCTATGTGGACATAGCAACATAAAAACCACACAAGTATATGCACGAATGATAGACACCACTTATATAACAGCTATCAATATGTTCGAAAGCATATTCAAACATAAAAGAAGTAAACAAAAATATATTCAAAAAGTTGAATTGTTGTTATAAAATCCTACTAAAAATATCATAAAGCAAAAAACATAATACTATAAATCATAATATTACATCTATCTAAGAAAATAAATTTTGCCAAATCAAAAATAAAATGTACTTTTGCATTTCAAAGTTACGTATTGTATCAATTAAATAATAAAGATAAAAATTTAAATTTTTGAGAATATGAAGAAATTATTATTGTTGGTTATGGCATTATTTGTTGCCTCTGTTGCAGTAGTTGCTCAACCCAAAACATCAGAAAAAGCGTTGTGGAAACAAGCAAAAAAACAAGCTAAAACAATGTCGAAAGAAGGTTGGAAAGTTGATGGAAGCCAACCTATGGAAAATTGTTTGTACAATCACTTGGTTAAGCTAAGCGACCCCAATTATCAAGAAGTTGTGGCTACAGTATCGGGTAGTACTACTGTTAAAACAGTGAACCAAGGAAAACAATGGGCTAGAAATATGGCAAACCAATCGTATGCCAAGGATGCAAGCACTGTAGTTAAAGGTCGTATAACAGGCGAATCGGGTGCCGGTATTGATGGAGCCCCTTCTGTTGACAACTTCTACGAAGCTTACGAAGCTTTGGTGTACAAGAGCATTCAAGGTGAATTGAAAATGAGTTTCGGTGTTTATCGCGAAACCAAAGAAGGAACTATTGAATACATTGGCTACTACACCGTAAACGAAGAAGAAGCTTCTAAGGCTCGTATAAAAGCTATGCAAAATGCCATGAAGGAATCGGAGTTTGCACGTAAACATGCCGAAGAAATCGGAAAATTTGTACAAGCAGGATTCAACGAATAACATTTATTTTTTAGATTTAACACCTTCTAAGGCCATATATTCTGTACCTTAGAAGGTTTATCGTTTGCATTACTTTTGATTATGAAATTTGTATATATATTATGGATATTGTTATTACCTTTTTCTGTTTTTGCAGGCAATGAAAAAATAGAAAAGGTTAAAGTTCGTGGCGAATATACGTTGCTTACCACTGCCGATGTTACTTTCAAACAAGCTGCTGCGGAAGCTTTGAAAGATGCCAAACGAAAAGCATTGGAAAAAGTTTGCGGCGAGACCATAAATGTTTGGGATAGAATGAGCACTTCATCTGTAGGAGAATCGTTCAATAGTTTGTCGCTTAATCAAATTAATGGCGAATTGGTAGAATATGAAATAATAAAGGAATGGCACGAGGATAGCAAGGTTCGCAGTGTGGAAGTTTTGTTCTATTGTGAAATAGAAGCCAAAGTAAAGAAAGGTTTGACACCCGACCCTAATTTTACTGCTGATATTGAAGGAGTGAAAGGTATATATTTTGAAGGCGACAAGATAGAGTTCAAGGTAACGCCATACCGCAATGCCTATCTGAAGATATTTTGCATGGAAAATGAGCAGTTGGGTTATCGTTTGTATCCCAACGAGATTGATGGTACAGTACAAAAGCTAACAGCCAACATGAAACACGGCATTTTGGAATATTCCGATTTGGAATGTGCCAAAAGTACCAACCAAAAGGTGGAAGTGAACTATCTTGTTTTTGTGTTCACCAAAGAGGAATATCCATTTTATAAGGATGTAAACTCGTGGCAAGAGATAGAAACATGGATGGCCAAGATACCTAGCGACCAAAAGTACATATATTATGCTCCTATAGAAATTAGAGAAAAACAATAAATAATTTTAAATACTAACTACCATGAAAAGATTAATGATTTTGGCAGTGTGCTTTTCAGCACTTGTATGTGTAGCACAAAATAATGCCGTAACAAAGAAGAAGACTTTGGTTATAAACCAAGAAACACCGGAGTCTAGAGCCGCTAATGTGGACAGAGATGTGCCTGTAACAGAAATATCTCAAGACAAAACCTTTGCACTTATCATAGCCAACGAGAACTATGACCAAGTGGCTGACGTGGATTATGCTTTGCATGATGGACGTAGTTTTAAGAACTACTGCGAAAAAACATTGGGGATACCTGCTAATCATATCTTGTATTCCGAAAATGCTACAGCAGGAAAAATTAAATCAGAGCTTAAAAAGTCGAAAGATATATTGGAAGCCTATAAAGGAGAAGCATCATTAATAGTGTATTATGCCGGACATGGTGTGCCGGACAAGAACCTTGATGGCTATCTGTTGCCTACCGACTGCTCCGGTAGCGATCTATCGATGGCGGTGGCTTTGAACGATATGTACGAAGAGTTTTCCGAAGTACCTGCTCAAAGCATTGTAATGTTTTTGGATGCTTGTTTTAGTGGTTCCAAGCGTGGCGAAGGTATGATTCAGAATGCCCGTGCCGTAAAAGTAGTGGCAAAAGACAACAAACCTAAAGGCAAAGTTATTGTGTTTTCGGCTGCTCAAGGCGATGAAACTGCTCATCCTTACAAAGAACAACGCCATGGAATATTCACTTACTACTTGCTTAAGAAGCTGAAAGATACTAAAGGTGAAGCAACATTGCAAGAATTAGGTGAGTATGTACAAACTCAAGTGCGTCAAAATTCGGTAAACATAAGTGAAACTAAACATAGTCAAACACCTACGATGGTGGCGTCGCCTAAGTGGGGAAATGATTGGAAAGAATTAAAATTGAAATAGAAAAATATGAAGAAATGTCTATTGTTCTGTGTCATTGTTTTTGCTGCATTCTGTGGAAAAACAGTGGCACAGAATGTTACTAATTTGGACTTTGCATTAAGAGAAGGCAAAGTGGTTATAACTTACGCTTTGGATTATCCTGCGGATATTAAAGCATATTACTCTCTTGACGATGGCAATAGCTATAAGGAAATAACCAAGGCTACGGGCGATTTGGGTGCATTGGTAACACCGTCGCCCATGAAACGTATAGACTGGGATGCTTTTGCCGAAGTGGAAAACTTGGAGTATGAATCGGATGTAGCTTTGGTTATTAAGATAGAAGCTATTGCCAATACATATACCAAACAGGCAATGGAAGATGCCAAGAAGATGGTAACCGAAGAAAAAGCCGACCAATACCTTATTGTTCGTTGTGCTGACGATGGAGCAATGTTGTATTTGGACTCTACCGGTACCGGATTACCTTTCGACAAAGGGGTGCTTAGAGTACCTATAACTGCAGGTACTCACACCTATAAGATAGAAGCTCCTATGTACGATCCCGAATCTGGCAGTGTGGAAGTATTAGCTTATCAAAGTAAGGAAATTACGGTAGCATTGATGCCTTTGTTTGCAGTAGTAACAGCTGTTGCCGATCCCGAATATCTTATTTATGTTGATGATGAGTATGTGGCCAAAGGTCAATGGGAAGGTCGTTTGTTGCAAGGACAGCATACCCTGGAGGCTCGCAAGAGTGAAAACCATTTATCTATACCATATATGTACAAAGCTGTGAAAGGTACTACTCAAACCATAAACTTAAAAAACTCTGCTCCTGCTGCATTGCTTATGGTGGAAAGCAAAGAAGAAGGTGCTAATATATATATAGATGGAGAAAACAAAGGCTCTTCAAAAACAGCTACGGTTACAACAATAGGAGAACATGATATAAAGCTGAAAAAGCACGGCTTTGAAAATACTGATACTACTGTGATACTGGAGCATGGCAAAACAGCAAACGTAAGTTTGAGAATGCTACCTGTTACCAACAAATTCTTCTTTTTGGGTAATATAGCTTACTCTATGTCGCCTCAAACATCCTATGGTATAACATTGGGAACTGTAAAATATTGGGGTTGGTACTTGAGTGCTACTACCAATTTGGATTTCAGTTCTATGGGTTATGAATTTGTAGAGCCAACAGAAGGATACTATACGGGTGAAACATCTACATCGCGTTTTGCTGCTACTGTGGGTATAGTGCGTCGTTTGAACAAGATATTCTATCTCAAAGCCGGCGTAGGCTACGGAATAAGAAATCTTTCATGGCAAAAGAGCGATGGCGATTGGATTAATGTAGCACCTTATTCTTTCAGTGGTTTGGAAGCCTCGGCAGGTATGCAAATGATGTTTGGTAGCTTTGTGATTTCAGCCGAAGCAGTTGTACCTACAACAAAAATTGGTAAATACTGCGAAGCTCGAATCGGCGTTGGTTTTGCTTTTTAATTTGATATAAATAATATAATTAGGATAAATATGATTATGAAATATATAAAAAGTATAGTAGCAATAGCTCTTTTGGCTTTGTCTGTGTCGTGCGAGAAAGATCCGAGCGTAACACCTTCTCGCATATATACAATAGATGCTACCGATATTATAGGCACTAATGCTTTGGTAGGTGGCAACGTTATTGCCAATGGTGATTTGGAAATACGTAAATGCGGTATATGCTGGAACACCTCCGGAAAGCCTACAATAAATGATGCTCATATCGAAGGTAG
>JAFWBF010000085.1 GCA_017507285.1 Bacteroidales bacterium
ATACCTCTTCGCGAAATACATAGGTAGCCTTATCGGTGGTGAAGGTGTATTTCCTATAACTATGCTTCCAGCCACTAAATTCGGTATGCCCTTCATATGCATCATCACCGAGGCGTTTCTCATAATTTACACTACCGTCTCTGTTGTAGGCAAAGTAATTTCCACCTATGCCCGCCCTAGCATTAATAACATCGCCGTTATATAAAAGAGCAACATTTCCACCGCCTCTATCCGTTTTTAAGGTTTTGGAAAATAAGCGGTTGCCTTCGACATCATATACTACAAGATATACGACGGAATATTGCGAATTATAATAAGCATATGCAATATCACCGTTTTCGGGATTAATTATAGCATCTTTAATGGGATCAGTTCCTTTTGGGGTGAGAAATATTAAAAGCAAACCCAATAAACAACTGATTACAATTACAATGATTTTCTTTTCGCTCACAAGTAATTCTCCTAAATATGTTTTATATGTTGAATCACTCAAAACCTAGCCATTTTTTCACTACCTTTATCAACGAAGGAAATTTGACCAATGTAGTAGTGTGTGTTTCATTGATATGCACATCACCACCCATAGTTGGACCTACTCCAGCACTTATGCCTACAAGTTCATTATTATTTGTCATAACAGCATCCACACTGGCTGCCGGAGTGTTGATGCCAGCGGTTTTGCCCTTTTCTTCCAATTCTTCTAGCTTTGACAGATTTGTGTATTGAAAAGAGACACCCGCTCCAATAGTAGCGCCAAACACAGTATTTCGTGTTGTTTCATTGTTGGGGACAGAGTAAGTCAATTGGAGGCCCAACATTTCATCTGAATCACAAACAAAGCTTAAAGTACCACTATATCCACCACCGAAAATTCCTGCAAATATCCCAAGATTAATTGAGAATGTCCAACAACCTGTAGGATCGTAATACATAACAGGATTATTTCCGCAATATGCGTAAAGGTTGAGTCCGTTGATCGTATCAGGTGCAAGGTAGGAAGTATCGTCTATGGTGATAAATCTACCAACTACAGGATCATAGTACCTTGTCTTAAGGAAGTAAAGGTTAGTCTCGGTATCAAAGTAGTACGAACGGTATCTGAAGGGGTTAAGGTTTGCAACTGCTCCACAAGTGGAATCGACAACCGTAGTAATACATTCACCCCACGCATTGTAAGTATATTCTACCACAACTCTACCCATGCTGTCAAGTATTGCAATTATGTCGTTTTGTGCATTCTTTCTGTAGAAGAAAGTAGAAGCATCGAATATAAATGCAAATACTCCCGTATGGTCGTAGATGAATTCAAGTCCGTTAGACTGCTTAATAAGCTTGCCTGTATGGTCATATTCAAAACTAATATCGTTCTTGGATATTCTTCTGCCTCTTGCATCGTATGCAAATGTATTACCGTCGTACGCGACAAGCTCTCTTCCAAATTTCCATGCAGCAGTTTTACCTCTGTATGTAATGGGATTGCCTATACCATCATACACGAACTGCTCATTGTCGTAAGAAAGAAGCCTATCACTATCGTTATCATAGGTGTAAGAAATCGTATCCTCGGGGGTAAGCTCCTTAAGCTCGTTTGTATCCTTCATAGTAAAGGCGTAAATATGCTTTGCGAGAATATTTCCGTTATCATCGTATGAGAAAACGGTGACTTCTGCCTTCCCTTGTAAGGTAGCGTAGCGGGAATTTTGGTAGTGAATAGCAATCCAGTGGATTGGTAGAGCCAAAATTTGACCGAGTCCGCAGACGAGACTGGGGGGACCGCTTGCGGTGGATG
>JAFWBF010000011.1 GCA_017507285.1 Bacteroidales bacterium
AAGTATCGCAACGGCTTCACGCTCTTTCACCTCGTCGGCCGAGGCATTCTTTTGGTCTTTCAAGGCCGGTATCACCACCAGCTCAAAGTTTACATAATGCCGCAGGCGTTTTACATACACGTCTATTCCTTCCTGAAGGTACCCCTCGTCGGTTTTGGCCACTACTATAAGTTTTATGTTCATCGGTGCAATGCTTGTAGTTTGTTATAGGCAACTTCTAAAAATTGCTTTGTAAGTGATTTGTGGAATTTTCTTGAGAAGATTTCTACTTTCTGTTGATTGAGCATAGCGGGCTATGCGATTGAAAAAGAAATAGAAAGATTCCAAGAAAAAACGCAAATCACACAAAAGTTCTTTTATTTCGTGATAATATTTCATAGAACGTGGAATTTTTAGAAGTTGCCTTGATATATATATGTATATTGTATCTACTGTTGTAATATATGTGTTTTTGTTTTTCAACGAAACAAAAGGGAGCTTTTGCCATCGGTGTTTCGGCATCAGGCTCCCTTTTGCCTGTGGGTGGCTATCCAACCAGGTCTCCGCCGCCTTGGCTACCGCCGCCTTGGTTGCCGCCGCCGCCCTCATCGGGTGTCGAAGGTTCGGAATCCGACCCTTTCAGGGGGTTGAGGATGTGGAGGCTCATACCTTTGACGTCTTTGGCAAACTCGTTTCGGGCAATGTAGCGTATGCCCTTGTCGGTAATGGTGTCGGCCTTACACTCTTGGCGTGTGTCCACACTTTTGGCGGTGATGGTGGGACGCAAAGTTCCCAGCTCGCCCATGTCTACCACATATCCGTCGGCAACATAATCGGTTACCACATCAAGAAATTCCTTGATGATATGGCGCGTATCGGCCTCGCTAAAGGTCGAAGCTTTACTTACCTGTTCGGCAATGGTGCGGCTGTGCACATTAGGAGTGCTCACACGTGCCAAACCATACATTTTCTGTCCCTTTTTGGGACCTACTCTCATAGTTTTTTCAATAATGTTTAGATCCATAATTTATTCCTCCGTTTGTTGATGAACATTACTTGCACCTTTGTATTCCCACAATTTTCCGTCCCTTACTTTTTGTCGCAGTTTAGTAGCCGGACGAAATCCCACTGTGATGGTTTTCACACAGTTTTGTACCGAAACCTCTTCGGGCGTAGCCACAAGCTTGGTTGAAAGGTTTGGGTAAAAAGTTCCCATACCATCCACATTTACGCTGCGGCCCGTCATCACATACGACTTGATTTGGTGCAGATAAGCGTTGATAATACCTTCCACTTCCGACTGTTGAGCCGAAGTACGAGTGGCCACCTCGTCTATAGCCTCTTGAAGGCTGCGGTTGCCAACGTAGCAAATCTTTGCTACCCATTTCTCTTGGCCGAATATTTTCTTTTGTTCGGCCTGCCATTTCAATATCTTATCAGACATAGATGTAAAGTTATTAATGTTAATAAGTTAAGTATTTATATCAGCCTTTCTTTTTCAGCCTTTCGGCAAAAAAAGTCGAGGGCTGTTTTATTTCTTTTCCACTTTGGTATTGGGGTGCGACACAGCGTCAAACACCCTTGTATCGGCCAGGTGCACACCCGTTTGTTTTATCCTTTCGCGAAATGCCGGCGAAGGTTCAAACCTCACCCCTTTGGTCTTGATGGTGTGTTGGTTCACCATATCGGGGTTATCCACAGCCTGTGCCCTTATGGTTGGATAAAAGGCTCCAAGGGTTTGCAGCTTCACCACATCGCCACCGGCAATATGGAAACTAATGCGGTCTTCCAACGCCGCCAACACCAGCTTTACGTCTGCCACACTGGCCGTGCTCATCTTCGAAATCTCCTCGGCCAAAGTGTTTTCAGTAACATAGGTATTGTACGATACTTTCGCAAGGTAAATCTCCTTCAGTTTACCATTTGCATTAATTTTCTGACACTTTTTGATGTAACTTATCGGCATATCGTTTTATTTTATTTGTTTAATAATCAAGTTTTTATTCTTTTGTCGAAAAATATTGTTTGCTTTCTCGTTGGTTTTATGCTTCTATTCACGTTAGTTTTATGGTTCTGTTTACGTTAGTTTCAGATTGGATTCACGTTAGTTTTATAGTCTCCTAATGGGTTTAGGAAGGTCTCCTAATGGCTTTAGGAAGACCTCCTAATGGCTTTAGGAATATTTCCTAATGGCTTTAGGGAACCCTCCTAATGGGTTTAGGAAATCCTCCTAATGGGTTTAGGGAACCATAATTCTTACCTGAATGCAAAAAGTTTGGTACGAGGATAGGGTTATGATTCTTACCTGAACAGCCCCATGTTTTGTACGACGGTGCAATTCGGTTGCCACCATCGTGCAAATGCTTTTCGGCCTCGAGGCGAAGCGTTTTGCAGCTGCGTTTAATATCCATCATTCTCATGTTCATAGTTTAATGTATCAAATACCGGTCTTATTACCATCGGAATCTTCTTGTCCATAGGGCAAATTTTCACTTGATTTCTATCAAAAATCAAAGCGAAAGCCTTTGTTATATCGTCGTCGCATTGCGTTGCGGTCCAGTACATTCCTATAGGGTCGAGGCGTCTTGTTTTGGTAGCACCAATGGTAGTCGATGGGAGGAAAACATATTTTCCGCTGTTGCCCATCACATAGTAACCGCTGCTGCGTCCTTTTTCAATCCAATACCAGTCGGCATCATCTATAAGGTCTTCAAAATCTTTCTTGTATGGCATTCTCCAAAGTCCCCCCCATCTGTTGGCGGCGGCATCGTAAAGGCAGTTTCCTGCAATGTTCGGCAGGTCGGCACAGCAGGTTTCCAAGTCGTTTTTTTCGAGGCTCGTCATCGAATCTTTCTGCCCCC
>JAFWBF010000086.1 GCA_017507285.1 Bacteroidales bacterium
ATGGCACTTTTGGATCGTAACCCACAGGGTTACGAAAAGCATTTCGTGGGATAAGAAAATTGAGTTAAGCCAACAAGAATCTTGAGTTAATTCATCACCCTATACCAAGTTAACTCGGCAACGCTGTAGAGTTAACTCAAAACCATGTACAGAGTTAAGGCAAATTCTCAACTGTTCCCATAACATAAGAATGAAAGATAGAAGTAGAAAAAAAAAGAAATAGCCCACAAAGTAAATCTTTGCGGGCTATTCATTGGTATTTTTATCGAGTTTTGTGTCTAGTCTTTTCAGCACAAAACACATTCATAATCTCGTTATCTTGTCGTCAAAGAAAAGTCCTTATTCCAACCAAAAACAGACAGGTTCTTCATGTATTTTTTTAAGCCGGCTATATCAGCACTTTCCAGCGACCTCCATTCTTGCCTCCTTCTCGTTCTATACACATACCTTCCTTGAGTTTTCTAACACATTTTTGTACTGTTGTTCTGGATTTACCACTCTTTTTTACCAATACATCAATAGTAGCTTCGGGATTTTCTCTAATTAAATCCAGTATAATCTTTATAGTTTTTAGCTCACCTTTTAGCTCACTTTTTAGCTCACTTTTTAGCTCACTTCTCAATCCTATTTCCAAAACATCACCCTGTTGTTCAATGTTTTGCCAATTATTTTTTAGCTCACTTTTTAGCTCACTTTTTAGCTCACTTTTTAGCTCATCTTTACATGGTATTTCTATTAGAAAATACGAACGTTCATCATCAGTTTCAATGCGAGCAGGTGACGAACCATTTTTACGCAGTTCATCCTGAATGGTTGGTATACCGGTTGCACGCCCCTCCGAAAGATTGAGTTCCTTAAGGAAATCACCCAATCTTCTATTTCTATATCGTCGTGCCTTTAGGCTTCTTGCTAGTCGTATTGCCTCCATACTAATGGAGCGGTCGGGTCCGGCATAGCTTAGAATTGTTACACCATTAGGTTCAATACGTATCTCCACAGGTTCACGCTCTTGATAATCCCTATGATACAAAGCATTCACTACAGCTTCCTCAAATGCTTGATATGGGTAATTAAAGAACTTCTCTGATTCTGCTCTATCTTTAGGTTTGATGATTCGCTCTTTAATGACGTTAGTTTTCAGATACTCTAATGTTCCTTTAATCATCGATGGCACAGGACCTGTAATTTTAGGAACCTCTATCATATTATTCGGATCTTGTTCTAATCCTTTAGGGAAAATCACAATATCCACTTGTGTATACGGGAAGAACTTGCTAGGATTTTCGCAAAACATCATTGCAGCAACATTCTTAATCATTCTTCTTTCTTTCGGACCGGTATATAAATCCATTTTATCAAGAATTTCTTCCAATGTCAATTGGCGAAACTCTTTAACAAGTTTACTATCCACTTTTTTTAGATGGTCTAATACAAGCAACGGCGAAATATCGTCTATAGTAATATCAGGATTACCTCTATCATCAAAGGGAATGCGATTAGCCATTTCACGAAGCTCGTCCAGGACTTCACCTTTGGCAATAATAGAACTACTACCCGAACGGATATACCATTGTGTACTTGGATTGTTTTTGCTAACAACGCTTTCTCTTACATCGTATGGACGATTAACACCTGCCGGAACCCAAATAACCAAAATATTTCGTTCGTCAATCTCTTCAACCGAAGTGCGAGGCATATAATATGGATTTATCTTATTGTTATATCCAACCATATCCTTTAATATACCATCTATTTCGGCTGCCGGAATACCTTTTACAGGACGCTTGGCAACACCATTTTCTTCTTCCACACCTACCAAAATATACCCTCCTCCAATATTGTCAAAGTCGTTGGCAAAAGCACAGATACTATGATAAATAGCATCCGGATTCCAACCGCTCTTAAATTCTATTCGGTTTCCCTCTATCTTTTGCTTCTTTAGCAAATCTTCTATATTGATTGGTAAAGCCATATATATTCCATTTATATCTTCAAGTACTATTATAAAATATAACAAATATCTTATAATAACTATTATTTGCTTTGTTTATTGTTGTAGAAATATTACCCATACCTACTTTTTATAATCATCTCGATAAAAAAAATAAGTACACCCTATTAGTATCAACCTACACACAAATCTTTTTCGGTATAATACAATAAAAAAAGAAATAGCCCACAAAGTAAATCTTTGCGGGCTATTCTTTTGGTATATCGTAGAACGTTATGTGCTAGTTCAATCCACTATTGTTCCATTGGCCATACAGCTTGTAGGTTACGGTCGCCGTAAGCATCGTCTATGCGGCTGATGGTTGGCCAATATTTATCATCGTGAGGTTGTGGGAATGCAGCTTGTTCGCGAGTGTATGGGCGGTTCCATTCCGAAGCACATACTACTTGCATTGTGTGTGGAGCATTAACGATAAGGTTGTTGTTTTGCTCTACTTTGCCTTCCATAATGTCGCGGATTTCTTCGCGGATAGCTATGAAAGCTTCGCACAAACGGTCTAGTTCGCTCAATGGTTCACTTTCGGTAGGTTCTACCATAAGGGTGTTGTGAACAGGGAATGCTACTGTTGGAGCGTGGAAACCATAGTCCATCAAACGTTTTGCTATTTCGCCTACAGAAACTTTTAAGCTGTATTCATTGCAGTCTAATATCATTTCGTGAGCACACATACCGTTTGTTCCTGTGTAAAGTATTTTGTAGTAAGGAGCCAAACGAGCTTTCAAATAGTTAGCGTTAAGTATAGCATGGCGTGTAGCATCGGCAAGGCCATTACCACCAAGCATCTTCAAATAACCGTAAGTGATAGGCAATAACATAGCACTTCCGAATGGAGAAGCCGACATTGCACTACCTTTTTCGCCACCAACTTTTACTTGAGAGTGGTTTGGAAGGAAGTCTACCAACTTAGCACATACTCCGATAGGACCAACGCCGGGACCACCACCACCATGAGGCATAGCAAAGGTTTTGTGTAGGTTCAAGTGGCAAACATCGGCACCCATAAAGCCGGGAGAAGTCAAACCAACTTGGGCGTTCATGTTAGCACCATCCATGTATACTAAACCACCATTTTCGTGAATGATGTTGATAATATCCAATATAGATTCTTCGAATACACCGTGAGTAGATGGGTAAGTTACCATCAAGCAAGCCAAATTATCTTTGTATTGTTCAGCTTTAGCTTTAAGGTCTTCTACATCGATTTCACCTTGAGCAGTAGATTTAACTACAACCACTTTCAAACCGGCTTTAGCACTTGAAGCAGGGTTTGTACCGTGAGCCGAAGCTGGAATCAAACATACATCGCGGTTCACATCGCCTTGAGCTATGTGATAATTGCGGATAACTGTAAGACCTGCATATTCTCCGGCAGCACCGGAGTTTGGTTGGAACGATACAGCTGCAAAACCTGTTACTTCGCTCAATGCCTTATTCATGTTTTCGATAAGTTCGTAGTAACCTTCAGCTTGGTCGGCAGGAACGAATGGGTGAATTTGAGTAAATTCGGCCCAGCTTAGAGGCATCATTTCTGCAGCAGCGTTAAGTTTCATTGTACACGATCCAAGTGGAATCATAGCTCTATTCAACGATAGGTCCTTTATTTCCAACTTCTTCATGTAACGCATCATTTCTGTTTCAGAATGATAAGTGTTGAAAACAGGGTGTTCCAAGTATGCCGAAATACGTTTAAGTTCTTCAGGAATAGTGCAAGTTGGGCAACAGTTGCCACATGTTACAGGTTCGAAAGTCTTACCTGCAGCTTCTGCCAATACTCTAAGTATATTGTTTACATCTTCGAGAGATGTAGTTTCGTCTATACTGATACCTATACATTCTTCGCAAATGTAGCGGAAGTTGATTTTGTTTTCCAAAGCTATTTTGCGGATAACGTCTGTTTTAACAGGACATTGGATAGCCAATGTATCGAAGAAGAATTTATTGTGTTGTTTGTATCCGTATTTTTCTACTTCTTTAGCTACAACGCTAGCAATGTTGTTGATGTTGGTAGCAATAGCTCTGATACCTTCTTGACCATGCCATGCAGCATAGAAACCTGCCATAATAGCCACCAAGGCTTGCGAAGTACAGATGTTTGAAGTAGCTTTTTCGCGTTTAATGTGTTGTTCACGCATACCCAAAGCCATACGAAGAGCTTTATTTCCTTGAGCGTCGATAGTCCAACCGATTATACGTCCCGGGAAAGCACGTTTGAAGTCTTCGGTAATAGCGAAATAAGCAGCAGAAGGACCACCAAATCCCATAGGAATACCAAAACGTTGAGTAGTACCGAAAGCACAATCGGCACCCATTTCGCCCGGAGCTTTAAGCAAAGCCAAAGCCATAAGGTCAGCAGCCATACCTACAAATATACCTTTGCTGTGAGCATCAGCTATAAATTGAGTATAGTCAACCACTTCACCAAATTGACCGGGATATTGAACTATAGCACCAAAGAAAGTGTTGTCTAATGTAGTTTCGCTAACTTTTCCTACTACAACTTCTATACCACGAGGAGCAGCATTAGTACGAATAACATCAATAGTTTGTGGGAAAACATCGTCAGCAACAAATATTTTGTTTACGTTGTCTTTCACAGCTTGACGGCTGCGAGAGTTGTAGAACATAAGCATACATTCGCCACCTGCAGTAGCTTCGTCTAGCAATGAAGCGTTAGCCAAAGGCATCTTGGTCATATCGGCAACCATAGTTTGGAAAGTCATCAAAGCTTCCAAACGACCTTGGCTTATCTCGGTTTGGTATGGAGTATAAGCAGTATACCAACCCGGATTTTCGAATATGTTACGCATAATTACGGCAGGGGTAATAGTATTGTAGTATCCCATACCGATGTAAGTCTTGTAAATTTTGTTCTTTGAAGCCAATTCTTTTATGTGGTTCAAAAACTCATATTCGTTCATTCCATCAGGCAAATTCAATGGCTTTGGAAGACGAATAGCAGCAGGTATTGTCTTATCTATAAGCTCGTCTACTGAAGAAACGCCTATAACTTTAAGCATTTTTTCCACATCCGAAGCATTGCTAACGCCATTATGACGTGGTGTAAAATTATTGGTTATCATTATATTATAATTTATTATTTATTATATTACTATTCTTTTTTGCGAATGCAAATATACGTTTTTTTTCAGATACTACAAAGAAAAATATACCACACACTGCAACATACTATCCTAACGTATAGCTTCCAAATAAACAGAAGTCATATAACCTTCCATCTTGTGCAAACTAAACTTTGTCGAATCAAAGTGCAACAACAGTGTATCGTTTATCAAAAAAGGTTTATATGATATATTATGATACTCCAATTTCTTGTTGGGAAGATTGTCTAATGTATATACTGTATCAACAAAAATATAATCCAATTCTTTATCGAACTTTATCTTGGTCATACCAGGTGCCGATATTTCAAAATGAGTACAAACATCATTACTGTAAAGTGTAAACACACCTTCCTTGTTGGTGTATGTGTTCAAACCCACGCTCCAATCGTTATTCCAACCACGAACCACAGCACCTTCTATAGGCTTGTTGGTTCCTTTTTCCAACACCACACCTTTAAGCAACACATTATTATAGCCCAACATATTATAATAATTCACAGCCTGCCATTCTTTCTGTGGTATATAGCTTTTCAATTTCCCGACCTCATAGGCTGCAGGTTTCATAGTAC
>JAFWBF010000087.1 GCA_017507285.1 Bacteroidales bacterium
GACAATATATGATGGCGAGGGAATTAATGGAACAGTATTGTTCCATGGTGCAGGCGTATTTACAAATATCAATTGCACTTCAACTACCGGTTCGCTTACAATACGCTTTACTTCAGATTATGGTAGTAACTTGGCAGGCTTCGATTTATTTGTACAATGCGAAGAGGTATCGTGTTATATGGTTCAAAACTTGAGAGATTCGTTGGTTTCGGCATCATCGGCTACTATAAAATGGACCGAAATAGGTTCTGCAACAGAGTGGGAAGTGGAATATGGCCCTAATGGATTTGTTCATGGCGCCGGTACAATTATGTTGGTAAACGATAGCTCATATACCATTAATAATTTGCAACCATCTACCACTTATGATATATATGTAAGAGCAGTATGTGGAACAAACGATATGTCGGAATGGCAATCGTTGCAGATAACAACCGGTATATGCGATAACCCTGTAATGGTAAACATAGGTAATGGTACACAATCATCTTACGATTATCCATTCTATCCACATTATCGTTATTCTTATACTCAACAAATATATGCTGCCTCCGAAATAGGATTGGCACAAAGCGGACAGTCCATGGATTTGTCGTCGATAGCATTCCAATATACAAACCAAAGCCCTATAACACGAAATGTAAGTATATATTTAGGCCACACTGCCGATACCGTATTTGCTTCGGCTAATGATTGGGTAGACGATAGCGAGCTGAGTCTTGTATATTCGGGCAATGTAAATTGGAACAATGGCGGTAGCAATAATTGGGTGGAAATACAATTTGACTCTTCATTTGCTTATAACGGAGTGGACAACCTTGTTGTGGCTGTAGTAGACAATACAGGAACGGAAGCTCCGAGCGGATTCCAAGTACAACGCTTCCGTACTCATACTGTGGCGGGAAACAAATCCCTATCGTGGAATACCGATGATGAGCAAGTGGATATTTCATCGCCATCGGCAGGATCAACTGCTGCATATCGTAATAATATCCGATTGATATCTTGTGGATTGGTATGTTCGGAACCTACTGCTTTGCAGGTTCAATCAGATAGAACTACCGCAACACTGTTGTGGGATGGAATAGGAAACTACGAAGTGGCATACAAAGAAACACTAGCCAATGAATGGGCAACAGAAATACTTGTGCAAAATACCAATACATATACATTTGTAAATCTATATCCCGAAACAGGTTATGAATTTCGTGTAAGAAAAGTATGCGACTCTATAACTTATTCCGATTGGGTATTGGCAACAGAAGTTACATTGGAGTATCCTTGTGCAACACCTACAGCTGTATCGGCCGAAAATATCACATATTCTTCGGCGCTAATATCGTGGCAAACAGATGCTGAAGAAGCTGAAGGTTACAGAGTGGCCTACGGCTATGGCAACGACCAATCTACATGGGATACTATTATGGTAACTACATCGACAGCAACACTTGCCAATCTTTATCCTTCCACACAATATACAGTGTACGTACAATGTGTATGCAACCAAGCTGTGGAAGTGTATAGCGAATGGACAGAGGCTTACACATTCCAAACCTCATCGTGCAATGGAGTAACTGATGTTGTAGTAAATGGTATATCTTCAAACAGCGCTACCATTTCTTGGACTCCTGCCGAAGGACAAACAGAGTGGGAAATATCGTATGGTATAGAAGGTTTTGCCGAAGGAAACGGAACCAACGAAATAGTTACTGGTACACCGTCCTTCACTATCCAAGGTTTGGAATCGGATGTGGTCTATGATGTATATGTGCGCAATATATGTGCCGAAGGAGTATATAGTGCATGGTCGGCCAATGTTCAATTCCGAACCACAGTGGGTATAAATTCTGTGCCAGGTAACGAACTGAATGTACAAATATATCCAAATCCTGCTACAAACGAAACAACAATATCTGTTGAAGGAATAACCGGTAAGGTTGAGTTTGTGATGGTGGACATAAACGGACGTACAATTGAAAACGAAAGCATCAATTGCGAAGGTTCATTGCTAAAAAACATCAGCGTTAGCAATTTGGTAAAGGGCACATATTTTATACACATATATAATGATGACTTCAATACAACTCGCAAGTTGATTGTTAAATAGGACTATTTTACCGGTCTGCTTATTAAAAGGGTATTGCCTATTGGGACAATACCCTTTTTTGTTGCTACTGTTTGGCAGAATAGGTGGCGCTACTCTATCTTTTTTTAGTGGAAGAAAATAGCTTTGGGGGGCAAATAAGCATATCCTACTATTCAAACTCCACGCTCATATTATTTCGAAATATCTATCACAAAAATCAAAACATATATATGTTTATCAAAAAAAATATATATCTTTTTGTCAATATATAATATTATAATATATATGTTTCTGAATAGACATACTATGATATGTTATTGATAGGTACGAGGTGTGACAATTGCAAGCTAAGTGCTTTGCAATTTCTAACTCATATTTTGTCAAATATATACATGAGGTTTACGACCATTAGGTACGGGACTTTTTTTGTGAGCAAATCATATATACACCAATGCTATTGCTATAAAAAAACTACACACCACCATAACTATTTTATGGTGGTGTGGAATGGTCAATAAAAAGATATTGTAATCAGTCTTGACTATGCCATATTGTGGAAAATGTTGGTAACATCATCATCGTCTTCCAAACGTTCAAGCAGTTTGTTTACCTCTTCTTGTTGTTCTTCGGTAAGCTGGCGAAGGTCGGTAGGAATACGTTCAAACTTGAAGGATTTTATTTCAAAACTATTGTCTTCCAAATATTTTTGTATAGGTCCGAAGTTTTGGAAATCGGCATATATAAGTATGTCGTCTTCGTCGCGGAACATTTCATCGATACCACAGTCGATCATTTCCAACTCCAATTCATCCATATCTATACCTTCTTTGTATGCTACCACAAAGCTACATTTGCGTTCGAACATGAAATCGTTCATACCCATTGTTCCCAATTCGCCTTTTCCACGAACGAAAGCTGCTCTTACATTTGCTACTGTACGAGTAGGATTGTCTGTAGCAGTTTCTACCACGATGGCAATACCATAAGGACCTTTTCCGTCGTAAACAACTTCTTTGTATGCAGTAGTATCTTTCGAAACGGCACGTTTTATAGCTCTTTCTACATTTTCTTTGGGCATATTTTCTGTCCGTGCATTTTGTATCAACAGACGTAAACGAGCATTAGAGTCGGGATCGGGACCACCGGCTTTTACTGCTATTTCTATTTCACGACCTATGCGGGTAAATGTTCTTGCCATGTTGCCCCAACGTTTCATTTTGCGTGCTTTACGATATTCAAACGCTCTTCCCATATTATATTCTCCTTGTTTATATTATTGTTTATTAATTAATTGTATATTCTTTGGTTCTTTCAATCAGAATGCAAAGTTACATTTTTTGTTGTTAATCTGCAAGATATTATAGTAGATGTTGTACAAGTTTCGGTAAGAAATGCAACTTTTATGATAAAAACTAGTTGGGAAAAGGATTCTTGCCAACAAACAAAGGGTAAAATCATTCTCTTGTGTGGGCTTGAAAAGAAGTGTTATCCTTACAAATTGTTGCAAAGATACCATAGTCATTCGTTGAGGAACAAAATATCTATAAAAAACATCCATTTTATTTTGCAGGTTCGGAAAATCTATGTACGTTTGTCTTGATCTTGAAAGTGACATATAAAGATAATGCTGCAGCTTCTCTTAGTTCATATCAAGAAACAATTATTAATTTAAATATTATAAGTTATGTTGAAATTAGAATCAAAACAACAGCCAATGATAAAGATTGGCACGAAAGAGAAAGAACTGAAATACGTTCTAAACTTGGTACTATCGGGAAGCATATCCGAAAAAGAGGTGATAGAGTTTGCCTGCAAACATACCGGTATGCAACCTACAATGGTTAAAGCTGCAATAGAAAGTAGTCTTCAAATTGTAGAACTTTACATTGCTTTAGGTTATAGTGTTAAGCTAGGTGATTTGGGTACTTTTTATCCTACTATTGATAGTAAAGCTGTTGATAGTAACACCGAAGCCGGTTTGTCGCAGTTGAAAAAGGTAAACATACGCTTCCGCCCAAACTCCGAACTTGTCGAAAAGGTAAACAAAGCCGATAAGGAATTGAAAGGTGTGTTCAAAATAGTAGATTACGAACGTAAGTTCTACGAAGAAGTGGGTCGTAAAGATTTTGCTGATGCTTCTGATGGTACTACCGGTAACGATGGCAACGGAAACTCTGATGGGGGTGGTGGTGGCAGCAGTTCCGGCGACGATTTAGTAGGTTAACATTCTTCTCTTCGACAATCTTTTCATGGTTGTTCAGGCATCGATTCTGATGAATCGGCGCCTTTTTTATTTCCCCACGGGTTGCAATCCTTGCAATTTCGAGTCGACTCGAACGCTCCGCCGAGTCGACTCAATCATTTCTCCGAGTCGACTGGTTGAGGGTATAGGAGTCGACTCCGCGACGCCGCCGAGTCGACTCGGGGAAGTGTCGGAGTCGACTCGGCGAAATCATCCACCCCTCAGCACGTATTTCCCATCCAAAACCATGCGGTTTAGCACTCAAAAGTGCCATACTTTCGACCCAAAACTCCCACAGTTTTGCCCCGTAAGTATGGGAGTTTTGACCCCTAACCCGCAGGGTTACGAAACGTAAATGTAATACTTGAAAAAAGCAACAATAAAATTCTTTTCTTAAAACCGCTATTATTCCAAAATTATATGTAAATTTGCACAGCTAAACAAATAGAATATTAATATGTAACAACGTAAAAATAAATATAATAACATAGTATAAACACAGAGCTTGGTGCTCTTATTCTCATACCGAAATAGTCTGCTAAACTAAATCACAACGAGAATAAGACTGCATGAGGTTCACGCCTAATAAGGCGTGAATTTTCGTGTACTTATTTGTTGTAAGGATTTTTAGCAGACATCCCCGGTATAAAATAAGGTTATCATTGAAAAACTTCACGCCTTTCTTTATATCCCTTATTTACCGAATATCTGCCGACGGCTCACAAATAAAATTAAATTTATGGATGCTTTAATTTATTATTCCGCAAGCAAAGTTGTGCCATACAGGGCATACACAGATTGTATTACAAACAATTCTAACAAGAAAGGAGGTTTAAAATGAGGAAAGGATTATTAACTTTGGCGTTGGTGCTTACAGCAATGCTACAAACAACATGGGCATACAACTTTAGTGCCACAAGTCCAAGTGGACACACATTGTACTACAAAATAATTAGAGGAACTACAAATGTAGGTGTTGTAAGACCAGGAACCGGTTCAACATATAATAACTATGTTACAGGCAATGTAGTTATACCTGCTACTGTAACATATAATAGTACAACTTATAATGTAACTGAATTGGGTTGCGTCAACAATTATGGTTCATTTGAAAGTTGTAGCGGTTTAACCTCCGTTACTATTCCTAATAGTGTTACTTCTATTGGAGAAGAAACTTTCTATAATTGTAGCGGTTTAACCTCCGTTACTATTCCTAATAGTGTTACTACTATTGGAAGTTGTGCTTTCAGCAGTTGTAGCGGTTTAACCTCCGTTACTATTCCTAATAGTGTTACTTCTATTGGAAGTTCAGCTTTCAGCGGTTGCAGCGGTTTAACCTCCGTTACTATTCCTAATAGTGTAACCTATATTGGAATTTCTGCTTTCTATGGCTGTAGAGGTTTAACC
>JAFWBF010000088.1 GCA_017507285.1 Bacteroidales bacterium
AACAGAACTTGGAAATGATTATATTTTCGAAGATGTGTCTATCAGAGATAATTATCCATTTGAAATCGATAGTGTAGCGGTTCTAAAACATACAATTTTCAATATCGAAACGGGAGTTTCCTATAATACTTTTGTAGTTCTTGATAAGAATATAAGCAATGATGGTTCTGTAATTTATTATGCAGATAGAAGTTCTGATGGCTCTACAGAGAGAATAATAACTTGCGAGGGAACAAATTGTGATGGATGTGAGTATAGAAACGGAACATGTACTCAATGTAAAAATCACGAAGGAATTTGCAAAAAAACAGATTCTCCTGCAGTAGTTAATAAACCAGGAATAGGATGGAAAGATATTATTGGTTGGGGATTAACAATTATTGGTTGGTTAGTAAATTAAGCACTATGAAAACAATATATCATTCTCATACAAAATATATTCGCAACTTGTTTGTTGCAAATATATTTATCTTTGTGATTTTAAATTTATCTTTTTGTCCGGAAGTGTATTCACAACCAAAAACCAAGGCTCATAAATTCTATACAAAGAAAATTCTTATTCCGATATTGAAGAATGAATATAGGAATTTTGAATTCAGAGTTATTGTTGATAGTAATTCTTATTACCATACAACAGAGAAACACATAAACAAAGTATTCCGAAATAAGAAAGAGGTTGCAATTGTTGATAATCACATCAATAATCGCAGTTATCTTTTCAGAAAAGATTATTTCAAATGTATAGACAGAGAAAGTCTTGAGCTTACCAAAGGAATGAATGCCGGTGATGAAAATATTTTATCAGATGGGCATGCCAGCGATGAATGGCACTACAGAAATAAATGTAGAAAGAGGGTAAATGTGTTTTTTGAACTGATAAATAGAAATAGTTTATTAGGCATATATGATGTTACGCAGTATGATAAACGTTTGAATATCAATTTTACGAGAATGTTCGATACTGTGATAAACAATATTTCTTTTGTCGGGCTTTCTCGTGACGATACTACCTCTCATTCTTATAACGACAAGACCGGCAAATTTGATATTCCATGTTTTTATACAATAACATACTATTATAATACTGTTGAAGAGCGATTGCAATACATACAACAGCGTCCGATGGATTATCCAAATAACGATGCAAAAAATATATCGGAAGAGTATAAAATAGAGATTAATATTACTTTTGAAGACAATAGAAGTATGATTGATTCTATTTTTAATTTTGAGCAAGAGGAATATAAGAACTATTCCAGGCATAATACCACTAATGACTTGCCTCCAAGTTGGACTAGGTTGAAGGTAAAAAGTGAAGAACTAAATGATAATATGATTGATTATCCGATAATATCTTTGACTGATAGTAGCACTACCACAATTCGTAAGCAAGAAGGATGGACCTTGATATATTTTTGGACAGCAGGATGTAGACCATGCTTAAAAACCATGAAAGACCTTTCCGAAAACACTTCTAAATTAGGGTTGGACTATATAAAAGAGAAAAAAATAAACTTTATGATGATAAATCCGGTGGCCGCCAGTGCTCAGTCTGTGAAAAGATATGTGGATAAGTATGTATTGAATAATTATATTTACTATTCAAAAGGTTTTACCAGTGTGTTTAGAGTAGCTGTGTTTCCAACTATAATTCTTGTTTCGCCCGATAAAAAGGTGTTTTACAGGCTTAATTCGTTGAATGACTTATCGGTATATATTAATCAATAAATTTGATATAATATGTGAATAGCTTTGGAATCCACGTGGTAAAAGAATATTATATGTCGTTGATTTGGTATGATAAACATTTGTATAAGCTATGTCAAAGAAATAATCTACATTCGTTGTAGAACTCAAACAAGGTCTACAGCTACAGACGGCAACAAGCCTTCAACCAACACCGAAAACGAAACCTCCGCTTTCTCTAACCGGTAAGTGTCATATATGTCCTTAATATCAGCAATGCACCTTTAGCCACAATGGATTATACTTTTGAATATTCCTCCGATGGGCAAACGCTAACCCTTTCGGCCAACGGCAAGGAGGGCGATTATAAGAGGGCTAAATAGTAGGAGGTTATTAGTTTTGTTTAAAGTATAAATAATTAAGGCTTAATGGTCTGAAGAACATTAAGCCTTAATATTTATATAGTATTGTCCAAACAAAAAAACAGAGTGCCGAAGATTTGTCTTCAGCACTCTGTTTGTTTATATTAAAGAATATGATATTCTTACAATTTAGGACCTGCGTCAACCAATGCTTTGCCGGCTTCGGCACCGGTAAACTTGTTGAAGTTTTTGATAAAACGACCTGCCAAATCTTTAGCTTTTTCTTCCCATTTGCAAGCACATTCGTAAGTGTCGCGTGGGTCTAAGATGTTGGTATCAACGCCCGGAAGTTCTGTAGGTACCACGAAGTTGAAGAAAGGAATGGTTTTTGTAGGAGCCTTGTCGATAGAGCCATCAAGTATAGCATCGATAATTCCACGGGTATCTTTGATAGAGATACGTTTTCCTGTTCCGTTCCATCCGGTGTTTACCAAGTATGCTTTAGCGCCCGATTTTTGCATTCTCTTAACCAATTCTTCGGCATATTTTGTTGGGTGAAGGCTTAAGAACGCTTCGCCAAAGCAAGCCGAGAAAGTAGGAGTAGGCTCGGTAATACCGCGTTCGGTACCGGCTAGTTTTGCTGTAAAGCCCGATAGGAAATAGTATTTTGTTTGTTCGGGATCGAGGATAGAAACCGGAGGCAATACTCCGAAAGCATCAGCCGATAGGAATATAACTTTTTCGGCAGCAGGAGCTTTCGATACAGGGCGTACAATGTTTGTGATGTGTTCGATAGGATAAGAAACGCGTGTGTTTTCGGTTACGCTCTTATCGGCGAAATCTATTTTACCGTTGGCATCAACAGTTACGTTTTCCAACAATGCATTTCTGCGTATAGCGTTGTAGATGTCGGGTTCAGCTTCTTTGCTTAGGTTGATAACCTTGGCATAGCATCCACCTTCGAAGTTGAAGATGCCTTCGTCGTCCCAACCGTGTTCGTCGTCGCCTATCAAAAGACGTTTAGGATCGGTCGAAAGGGTGGTTTTGCCTGTTCCGGACAAACCAAAGAAGATAGCAGTGTTTTTGCCGTCCATATCGGTGTTGGCCGAGCAGTGCATCGAAGCAATACCTTTCAATGGCAACAAGTAGTTCATTATCGAGAACATACCTTTTTTCATTTCGCCACCATACCATGTGTTGAGGATTACTTGTTCGTTTGCTTTTAGGTTGAAAACGGTAGCTGTTTCGGAGTTTAATCCAAGCTCTTTGTAGTTTTCAACTTTTGCTTTCGAGGCTACAAACGACACGAAGTCGGGTTCGCCATAGTTTTTAAGTTCTTCTTCGGTTGGGCGGATAAACATGTTCTTTACAAAGTGTGCTTGCCATGCTACTTCCATGATGAAGCGAACTTTAAGGCGTGTATCGGGGTTGGCACCGCAGAATGTGTCAACAACGTAAAGGCGTTTGCCCGACAATTCTTTTACTGCCAATTCTTTTAGCGCTTTCCAGCTGCTTTCAGAAACAGGTTTGTTGTCGTTTTTATATTCATCGGATGTCCACCATACTGTATCTTTGCTTACGTCGTCCATTACAAAGAATTTATCTTTGGGCGAACGACCGGTATAAATACCTGTCATTACGTTGATGGCATCAAGTTCTGTCAATGTTCCTTTGTCGAAACCTGTAAGTTCGGATTTTGTTTCTTCCGCAAACAATGTTTCGTACGATGGGTTGTACAACACTTCGCTAACTCCGGTAATTCCGTATTTTTCTAAATCTATTTTACTCATATATGTTATTGTATTTTAATTATTTGTACTCAAGTTGGTTTGCCAATAAGCATTGCAAATGTACTATTTTTTTTTCACAAAACAAAGACTGTGTATTATCTGTTGTTGTGAATTTTATTTTTTTAGGAATTTTGACGACAATATTTCTTTTGTGTTTCAGATATATAAGTGTTTTGATGTGTAATGATAAGTGTCTTTTTGTGGAGTGGTGATGGCGATGGAATAACTTTGGGTATTTTTTAGAAATTGCCTTGTATATGTCATAAATCGAAACTTCAAAAAAAACTTCTAAATGACCAATTAGGGTTAATCCTTATTTTGTAACTTGCTATAACTCCCTCGCGAGGGAGATGAATTTTTCTCGTGAGGGAGTTGTAGCTACTACGTGATGTAGATAAGCAGTCCTCGGGTGGGAGTTTTTAGAACTTGTTTTATAATGGTTGCTATTTTTTTACTGCAACATTTCGTGCAATATGATATGTGATTGAAAGTCGCAGAGGTTTTCGAAATGTATTTTGTAGTATTGTATCAGGCTTTTGAGTACAGCGTTACGTTGGGTGTATGGCAAGGATATGTTGGTGGTGGGTTATGAAAGATATTGGTGTAGAGCTAAAGAGGTATTGTTGTCTAGGATATTATCTGCATTTTCTACTATCGAAGGTTGTGTTACAAAGCATCCTTCGTTGAGGTTGAATAGGGGGCGAAGGTCGTTGTAGTTGTTTCGGGGTTCTATGCCTAGCAGTTTGGTTGTCGATAGCATAAAGCTTATGGGGAAGTTGGCCAATGCTTCGGTTTGGTTGTCCAATGTGGATAACGATGTAACTATGTGTTTAAACAGTGGTAGGTTGGCTTCTTCTTCGCGTATGGTTTTGTATAGTAGTTCGGTCATGAAGAATATTATTGCCGTTTTGCTACAGTCGAAAGGTATGGAGTTCCATTGCTTGGCCGGTTTTAGTTCTTTGATGTATTGTATTTCGGTTTTGCTGTTGTGGTAGAACGATATGTCTAGGTACGACAAGGGTTGCAACAAGTTTTGTTTATTCTTGCCTTTGTTGCTTCGCACTCCTTTTATCATAAACGATAGCATTCCATAGTGTAAGGTGAATATTTTGGCTATCACACTAGTTTCGGAATAGGGCGTTGTACGAAACACAAAGCCTTGTGTTGTAGCTAGCATAGCGTTGTTGTTTTTTTTATTTGATGAACAGTATTTTTGCCACTGATCGGTTTTTGCCGTATTGGTCGGATGCAAACACGTAGTACACTCCCGAGGCTACACGCTGCCCATCGGTGGTTTTGCCATTCCAGATTGCTTGTCCTCCATTGGCTTGGGTGCTAAATACTACTTTGCCTGCCACATCGGTTATGTGTACAAGGGCATTGCGGGTAAGTCCTTTTATGGCAATGCTTCCGTTGTAGTCCGGACGTACGGGGTTGGGATAGGCATACACTTCGTCGTTGGGTTTGGAGGTGGCGTATGTGGCAGTGCCTTTGTACGATACCAGTCCATTGTCGGTGCCTATAAATACTTCGCCACTTTCGGGTGCTATGCCTATGGCAGTAATCTTGTCTGATGGTAGTGGGCTGTTGTCGGCTGTGAAGTGTTCTAATTGTTCCAATCCATTGTCCGAAAGTAGGAATATTCCTCCGGAGGCAGTGCCTATCCATTTGCGGTTTCCACCATCAACGGCTATACAACTGATGTTTTCGTATGCCAATAGGTATTCCACCTTGTCGTCTTCGCTATATAATATGTTGTTGCAACTGATGGGAGCCATCTCGCCGTGGCCGCCATTGGCAAAGGCGTTGGAGGTGTTGTATATCACCTTTATACCCTTGTCGGTGCCTATCCACAATTCGTTGGAGTGGTCTTGTACAAGGTAGTTTACAGTGGATGTCTCTAGTTTGCTGCCATTGTTGGGATTGATGTATGCCATGCGGTCTTCGCCATCATGTACATATATGCGGTTGCCTTGTCCGTAAAACCATTTGTATGAGTATAGGCTGTCTACCATTAGTCGGTATATTTCGTCGGTAACCATAGCCTGGGTGTTGAATGCTTGCCATGTGCCGTCTTTTCGGCGAACAGCAAGTCCGTTTTTGTTTAGCGAGTTGGTAAACCAGATATTCTTTTCCCTATCGGAGGCACATGCACCAATACGCATCGAGTAGTAGTTGCCCGAAGTGTAGGCCGATAAAACATTGTCGGTGTTGGTGGCATTGTAAACGTTTATTGCAGTGTTGTTCTCTATTTCCAACACTCCGTTGCGCCACGAGGCGGCAAACATTTTCTTTTTGTTGGCAGGGTCTATCACTACGTCGAGGATATTCCACGACGTGTCTTTGCATAGCGAGCCGTTGAGGTTTATCCATTCGTTGTTTTGAAATGTAGCCACGTTGGCTTCCACAAAATAGTCGCCTCTGCGGCTTCCGGGCGATAGCAGTACCCCGTTGCCATAACCCAAAAGGTTGTACACATCGTCGTTTTCCGGTCCGTTGGGCATTATGGGCATTATGGTTGCTGTTTTATAGTTGGGGAATAGTATCATGCCTGCCCAGTCGTGGCCTATCCATAGTTCGTTGTTCTTGCCCACAGTGGCATAAAGGGCTGCCATTTCAAACCATGGCTCGGAGCCACTGCTTACCGTGGCTTGCAGCCTAAGGTGGTGGTCGTAGATGGTTACCTTGTCGTATTCCGATATTGCAATATATTGGTCAGAAACATCTACCGATTTGATGTTGCCACCGAGCTTCCATAGTTCATAGGTATTGTTGGTTCGTGTGTATATGCTGCTATTGTTGGTGTTGTGTTGCACGGTGACTAGCAAATTGTTGTTGCACACATCAAGGTTGGATATGTGTTCTTCAAGTTCGAAGGTCCAGTTGGAGGCAATGTTGGGGAATGGGTTTTGCCTGCTTATACGTAGTATTCCGCTATCGGTGCCGGCAAAGATGTCGGTGGTGGTAAAAGCCACATCGTTTATTTTCATATAGGTGCCGTTCTCGCCAAGGTAGTATACGTCGGCTATTTCTTTGCGGTCTATGTCTACTACCACTATGCCAAAACCACATGATAGGTAGGCTTTGCGGTCTAGAAAACTGATGTTGTAGATGGCTTTGTCGCCACTTATTTCTTTGCGTTTGATGTCGGAAATGTTGTAGATTACATCGTTGATCATAAGGTCGATGTTGGAGTTGGCGTAGGCTATGGTTAGGCAACGGCTTTTGCTGTCGTAGGCTATAGTGCTTATGCCTACATCCGAAAGACCTTCTATTTTGGATAGCTTGTTGATGCTGCCATCTTCAATGTCGTAGTAGAAAAGTCCCAGTTTGGCCTGGGCATACACACGGTTGTGGGCAACAACGGTTTTGTATATTTTGGCATACGAGAAATGGTTTCGCCATTTGCCAACGCCTATGTTTTGCGAAAAAACAGTGCCGCATATAGCGGTAAGTATTATTGTGAATAAAAATCTTTTCATTAGTCTGTTGAAATTTTTGCATATATAAACTGAAAAATGCAGGTTTTAGTATACGGTTTGTTTTCTTAAAACTATGTTTTCCGATAAACAAAACTAATGCTTTGTAGCCATTGCTGCTAATAATAAGTCTCGAAACTTAAAGGATAAAACCAAATAAGACGGTCGATAAAATCTGTAACACGGTTGCTTATACCTCAAAAAAAGGGATTGTTTGGGGTAAATAAACCCTTTTTTCTGCTCAAATAAACCCTTTTTTTATACCTTTAGCAGCCGTCATGTCAAATTTACCGACCGTCTTTTCTTGTTTATCCACAGCCGAAACAGTTTTGCAATGCCCTTGCAATAGGTTTGCATTAACGGAGAAACACCTTTTGGGATTGACCCCTTCCCATATGGGATCGACCCCTTCCCATGTGGGATCGGCCCTTTCCCACATGGGAAAGGGCCGATCCCAAAAACACCTTAACCGATAACTTAATATCACCGCCACATAAAATTGCTAAGTATTTCAAGGATTATCTTCCTAAACTTCATAATATATTATGCTTAAAGGCTTAACGCAAGATGGTACG
>JAFWBF010000089.1 GCA_017507285.1 Bacteroidales bacterium
ATATATCCTCGTAATGAGTGGTACACCAGCGCACCTTTGTCGTATACGGTGGTAGAATAGGTCTTGTCCGACGGTAGGCCGTATATTGGCAAGTAGCCACCATCGGTGTAGTGGAGGGTGCGGAGTATGTACGAAAGTAGATTTTTGTAATATGTGTCGCTGTATTCTTTTCCCAATGCGGCCTCGAAACCTACTTCTTCGCAAAACGATGCTCCTCCTTCGTTGAACCACATATCGTGTTCCGAAGCGCAGGTGATAGTATTGCCAAACCACGAGTGTGCCAATTCATGAATTATAACACTTTGGTAGCTTTCGCTCATATCACTAAAGCATTGTTGTGTAAGAGCAATGTTGCTGCAATGTTCCATTGAGCCTACCGGCGTTGCCACATAGCCTATGCGTCTCCAATCGTACGGTCCGAAACATTCCTCGTACATCGGAAAAGCCTGTTCCAGTAATGCAAATGCTTGTTTTACTGTGTTGGTATCTTGGTCGAAGAAAGCAAGAGTGGTAGGGTAGGAGTGTTCTGCACCTTGAAGGGTGTAGTTGAGAGTGGTGAAATTGCCGGCTGCGACCGATACAAGGTAGGTAGGCATAGGCTTGCATTCTTTCCAATGGAATGTGGTGCTGCTGTCGGCATTGGTGGTAGTGCTTTGCAGTGTTCCGTTGCAGTATGCTGTCCATCCCGGACGTACTGTAATATGAAAGTCGTATGCAGCCTTGTCGGTAAAGTTGTCAAAACATGGGTACCATGCTCTTCCATAGTTGTGAGGAACTGCTTTGATGGCTGCACCAAGGTTGTATATAATATGGTTGTCGAAGTGTATTCCTCCAAAGCCATAGCTTTCTGCTACTTCTGTTCCATTGTAATAAACCCTTACGCAAAAGGTATCGCCCATGGAAATATTGGACGGAATGTCTAGCGAAAGGTATCTGCGGTTGTAGTCAAAAGTTTCCAACTGTGTACCATCTATAAGCACTGAGTCTACGTTGGCTACTTGAAGGTCGAGACTGAAACTATTCATTCCAGCCTTGGTTGTACGCATATATATATCGGTATAACCCGAAAAAGCATTAGGATTGCGGTTGCCCAAGTCAAGATTGATACTATATTTTATAGCGTCAACAGTGTCTTGAGAATAAGTATTTGTCATCGAAAGAATAGTGAATATTATACTGAATAATAATATTTTGTACTTCATAAATTGTGTATTTAATATTTTGTTGAAATTGCAAATATACGAACTTTTTTTGAGAATCTGCTTTGAGTAACAATTTTTTTGTAGTAGATTTCTTAAATGATAATCTACGAAATGGAAGAAATAGAGACGCTTTTTTGAAAAGTGGTTTCTTAATGATGTTGTATATCAGTCTTGTGATATGGTGTACAACAATGCTCAAAATGTATTTCAAAAACAGAGGAACAAATCAAAGACAATTGTCTGCGAGAAATCAACCTTTTATACAGTATAATATTTGCATAGGTCGCTTATATAACAGACCTACATTTCAAGGATGATTGCCTTTGCGTAGGGTTGCACCTTGCCCTTGCGTAGGGTTGATGGTTCGCTATCGCCGATAGGAATACCTGCTATCGGCGATAGGAGTATTTGCTATCGCCGATAGGGATACTTGCTATCGCCGATAGGGATACTTGCTATCGCCGATAGGAGACTATAAACCTAACGCAAGGGCTACCATCAATCTAACGCAAGGACCATCATTAACCTAACGTGAGGATGACAGCCAATCAAGGCGAATGAAAAACCAACCGGATGTAATGATGGATGCATAGCTGTACAAACGTTCCAAAAACTTAGTTCGAACGTGAAATTTTTAGAACTTGCCGTAAAATGCATTCGAGTATGAAAAAGGTTTCGCTTTTTTTGGTATGTTTCAAATATTTGTTGTATCTTTGTGGCTGAAAAGAAATGTTTCTTTATAGTTGAATAATGCTTGTAAAATTTTGCTAATCATACTTATTGAGAGATGTTTCTGTTGTAATTTATTATTAATTTAATACCAAAAAGAAATGAAAAAAATAATTACATCGTTACTATTATTCTTCTGTACTATTGGTAGTGGATATTCGCAAAATAATTCTATGAAACTACTTTATATCGGTAATAGTTATACCTATTCCTACTTATACACGAACAATGTACCTGTTATGGTAATGAGTATGTTTATCAATTGTGGTTTTTCAATTATGTATTCAAGCGATTTTGTGGTTGCTCCCGGTGGTGCCACTTTTCAAGATCATTGTAGTGGAAGGGCAATGACGCTAATTCGTCAAGGTGGTTGGGATTATGTTATCCTTCAAGAGCAAAGTCAGTATCCTGCATTTCCTATTAAGCAGGTAGAGCAGGAATGTTTCCCATACGCACAGCGGCTTGTGGATAGTATCTATGATTATAGTCCGTGTGCTGTACCTTTGTTTTTTATGACATGGGGACGCGAAAACGGAGACCAAGAAAATGCTGAGGCTTTTCCTCCTATTGGAACCTATGAGGGTATGGATAGCCTATTGTATGCTAGGTATATGATTATGAAAGAGCAAAATGATGCTGCTGTGGCACCGGTGGGACGTGTGTGGCGTTATATCCGCAACAATTTTCCTGATATAGATTTGTATCAGTCGGATGGAAGCCACCCAACAGAGGAAGGTACATACGCTGCTGCTGCCACAATATTTACTTTGATTCACAGGGTTGATCCTATGCAAATTACTCAATATGGAGACCTGCCGGAAGATGTGGCTCGGAATATATTACTAGCAGTAAAGGCTGTAGCATACGATTCGTTGGACCGTTGGCTACGTCCTATGCCGGTGCCTGAATTTACTTTTGTACAGGATTCCAATAGTTTTTCAATGAATAATAGCTCTCTTAATGCTACATCGTACGAATGGGATTTCGGTGATGGAACAACTTCGGAAGAAGAAAACCCAACACATACATATACTGAGCCGGGAACGTATAATATAATATTGACTGCCAAACGTCATTGTATGGCAGTAGCTATGCAAACAACGGTGGAAGTGGAAGGGTCTGATTCTACATTATCTATAACCGATATGAGTATTGATGATTGTATAGTTTATCCTAATCCGGCAACTACATCGGTAATGGTGAAAAATCTAAATGAACGTATTGAAGCTATAGTTATATATGATGTGGCAGGAAGGGCAATTGATGCAAGAAAAGTAGATGACTATTCGGTACAATTGGATGTGCAGACATTGGATAAAGGCTTATACATCATGCGTATAATTACTAGTACAGGAGAACAGGTATATCGGAAACTAGTTGTTGAATAAACTATTATCTAATGGCAAAGAACAAGGTATTTTATTATTGTCAGAACTGTGGCGCACAATCGTCGTCGTGGTTGGGCAAGTGTCCGCATTGCGGTAGCTGGAACTCATTTGTAGAGGAGGTGGTTAAACGTGACGACAGCAACAACAAATGGGAAAAGACAGCCACTACCACCACCGCAAGCACTCCCAAACTTATACATGAGGTAACTTACAGCGAAGAAGAACGTCTATCTACCATGAATCACGAGTTTGACCGTGTACTTGGAGGTGGATTGGTGAAAGGCTCGTTGCTACTTATAGGTGGTGAACCGGGGATAGGTAAATCTACACTTCTGCTACAGATAGCCTTGACTATGCCAGGTAAGAAAATACTGTATGTAAGCGGCGAGGAGAGCGAACAGCAGATACGTATGCGTGCCGAACGCATTACCACTAAGCCATCGAACTGCTACGTGGTTACCGAAACATCTACACAACAGATATTTTCACATATCGAAAGTATTCAGCCCGATGTGGTAGTGGTGGATTCCATACAAACCCTTACCACAAGCGTTATAGAATCCTCGGCGGGCAGTGTGTCGCAGATAAAAGAATGTACAGCCGAGTTTCAGCGTTTTGCCAAAGCCACAGGTACTCCCGTCATTCTTATTGGACATATCACCAAGGATGGTGCCATTGCCGGACCCAAGATATTGGAGCATATAGTAGACTGTGTGCTACAGTTTGAGGGCGATCGTAATTATGGTTATCGAATACTGCGGTCTATAAAAAACCGTTTTGGTTCCACTGCCGAGTTGGGGATATTCGAAATGCAGAGCAGTGGATTGCGTGAGGTGTCTAATCCTTCGGAGATACTCCTTTCGCACCGTGATGAAAACCTTAGCGGAACAGCCATATCGGCCACATTAGAAGGTATGAGACCTATGCTCATAGAAATTCAGGCTTTGGTGAGCAGTGCCGTGTATGGAACACCACAGAGGTCGGCAACGGGTTTCGATCTTCGACGTA
>JAFWBF010000090.1 GCA_017507285.1 Bacteroidales bacterium
ATAACCATAGAGGTGAAGAATAGTGGCATTGAAGAGGCCAAGAACGACAACAGCGTACAGCTGTACCCCAACCCTGCCACTACACATGTAGCTATTTCGTCCGATGAACCGATGACCTACATAGTTATCTACAACAGTTTGGGACAAGCCTTGGAAACTATCAATACACAAGGCCAAAGCATGCTGCAGCTGAACACTGCACGCCTAAGCGGCGGCCTATACATAATAGGTATACATACCGAAAGTAACAAATGGATAAGGAAGCACCTAATCATAGGTAAATAAACGGGCTTGGAATACCGGCGGGCAAGCCTGCCACAAACCTACTCAAAAAACTCTTCGACACATGCTGTCGAAGAGTTTTTTTGAGAAAAAACGTAACAAAAAACGTTCAAAAAATGATTTTCATACAGGTTTTTGACCTATTTTCCACCTCCAAAAACATACTTTTTTACCTTTGTTGAAAAAAAAAATTGTGCCCTTTACCAGCGCTCCACCTATGAAATATATGGTTATAGGCCATAGAAGAATTTTGCTCCAAGCAGACAATCTAACATATTTATTCATAATATTTTCGTCCCAACAATGAGCGGTAATATTCCGGTATTCGAGACAGCCAATAACAGTTGTTCATAAGGGTAATAGCGGCAAGCCATGCCCCCCAAAAAAGCTACCGGATTTTGATAAGGGAGCAAACAAAGCAAAAAAAATCGTAAATTTGCCCCTGCAATGCTGATGGCTACTCCAAACGGATATGTAGTTACAGTCCGGGCCATCTGTCATTTAATAGCAATTAAAAAAAAATATTAATGTATTTTGTGTCTAAACAAATGCCTATGACAAAGATAGGCACCAAAGAGAAAGAACTGAAATACGTTCTGAAACATTCCTCGTCGGGTATTGTTGACGAGAAAGATGTTGTGAATTTTTGTCACAATCACACCCAAATTCCCCGTGCCACCATCAGTGCGTCCATGGATAGCATCATGCAAACCATCGGGCACTACCTTGCATTGGGACACAGTGTGAAGCTGGGCGAAATAGGCATCTTCTACGTTACAGCCGACGCACGAACTGTGGACAGCAACACCGAGGCCGGATTGGGCCAGTTGAGAGACATCAACATCCGTTTCCGTCCAAGTAAAGAACTCCAGGAGCAGATTCGCAAAGCTGACAAAGAGTGCGAGGGAGTGTATCGCATCGTGGATTACGACAAGAAAATCTACGAGAAGATAAACACCACTACGCTCGACGGCAGCAGCTCAAACAGCGGTTCGGGTAGCGATGGTAGTAGCTCTACCGGCGGATCTACCGGCGGTGATGGCGACCTAGTAGGCTAGTTCTTTTCTCTGAGCAACAATGTTTTTTTAATTGCGTATCCCTCAACCTTTAGGACTACTATTGAGGGGGCGACAGGTTGAGGTCGCCCCTTCTTTTTTTTGCCTTTGACAAAAGGGCGATACCCCGGTGGGCGTAATTTTTCAAGTGGAGGGTTTGCATTTTTCCCTCGGTCGGGCAGTGATTTTCTATTGGGCCGAAAGGCGTGTTTTTCCCGGTCGGGTGGGAAAGTTTTCCCGGTCGGGTGGTGGCAGTGGTGGCAGTCGGGTGAGAGCCAAACGACAGTCGGGTGGAAAAAATGTGGCAGTCGGGTGGTATTTTAGCACAAGCCAAACAACAAAAAAAGTTGTATGCCGACAAAGCCTCTGCGAGGCACTGCCGCCATACAACTTATGGTAGGTTATAGAAAATTTTAGTACGTCATTGTTTTCTCAATCCAAGCGGGTCTATGCTGCCATTTATTGAGATGAATTTTATCTATCTGCAACTTTTCGGCGCTGTAAGGCTTGCGTTCTTCATCCTTTTCGCCAAAGGCCAATAGGCATTCTACCTCCATCTGGCTAGGAATTTCGAGCAGTTTTTTTATGTATTCGGACGAAGAAGTTTCTTCGTCATAGTCGCGCCCGCGCACCTGCACCCAGCAGCTACCCAATCCTAAATCCTCGGCCTGCAACTGTGCAAAGGCAGCTGCTATCGAAGCATCTTCAATCCAAGCTTCACTTTGAGTGGGGTCGGCCACTACCACCAGCACCCATGTAGCCGTTTCAAGAGGCAGGGTACCAATCAGCTTACACCTGATTAGTTTGTTTATCATCTCGCGGTCTTCGACTAATACCAACCTGCATGGTCTTCTGTTTTTCGACGATGGTGCTACCAATGCCGAGCACAATATGGCTCTCTTTTCTTCGAAAGTAAGTAGTCTGTCCTTAAACTTGCGAATGCTTCGCCTATGCAAAATTAAATCTTGTAAGTCTGTCATAACATTTATTTTTATCCGGTTTTGCGATTTGCAAAGTTACGTTTTTTTTTTATATCTTGCAGCGTAATTGCAATTTTATTTCCTGTCTTTTACTTCCCATAGTAGTGTCGTAGCCCGTTCCGATGGTGGTTTGGCCGGGATATAGCGCTATGGCATAGCGCATTCCAATTGTGATGTATTTATTTATATTCCACGTTAATAATATATAAAAGCGGCTACCTTTTTTGTAGAAAGCCGGAGTGGAGTATTCGTATAGCAGGTCTCTTTCATAGGCATATATGCGCGTATCGTAGTCTTCAGCCTGAAATATTGCATACCTCAATGCGATGGCAATAGGCATGCTTGTTGGGGTATAGACCGCCTCGTGGTAGAGGAGGAATCCCGATGTATCGCCCTCGGTGGGCGAAGCAATATGGTTGAAGGCCACCCTGCTGTTGAACGTATAGGCGGCCGATGGTGTGTAACGCAAATGGAGGTTCAGGCAGTGGTTTTGCCTCTCTTCGGTGGAGGCGATATTGCCGGTAGCATTTGCCACATTTGTCGTTTGGCACCGATAGCGATATTGGGCCGAAAGTATAGCGTTGACGGCCAACCTTTTTGATAGTTTAAACCTATATTCGTTGCCTATAGCCGGCGAGTATATCCTATATTTCGGCCACGGAAATTTATACACATCGGCCGTTGCCTTCAGAGTTATTCCCCATGGCATTTCACATTCCAACATTGCACATAGTCCTTGCTCGTTTCGGCTGCTGGCGTTTTGACCCAAGGCCGAAGAGTACATATTGCTGTATGCCGCCGAATATTGTCGATAGTAGGCAGCAAGACGTGTAGCCGAGTTTGCATATATTTGCACCCCGGCAATGGTGGCGTTGGCCGCCGAGCGGTCAAAAGCCGTCTCGGCAAAGAGTAGCACATTGTTCCACAAGTATCTCACATCAGCACCCACGTTGTAATTGTCGGCACCCGAAAAATAGTAGTGGTTGTAGAAGGTCTCTGCAGGTTTCAAAGTAGCATCAAAATGTTGTGCATAGGCCGTAAGTCCCACACAAAGGTACGCACCGGTATATTGCCAATTGGTACCTATTAGAGTTTCGCCCACACGGTTTTTCTTTTCTATTTCGGTTTCAGACCTATGGTAGCCCGATGTGTATAGACTTTGGAAGGTGGTTTGGCCGGTGCTATCGGTGGCCATAGCTGTGGCATCGCGGTGGGAGTATGATAGGAATGCTGTGAGTGTCATCCGCTTTGCGAGCCTTAGGGTGGCTGACACTCCCTGCAGGCTACCACTTTCGGCCATAGCCGACGCAGGCTTTATACCCGAGCCATGCTTATTGATATTGGCGTCGGTGGCAAACCTCATACCGTTTCCGCTCCACATCGTGAGACCTTGACCGAAACAAGCGTTGTAGTGTCCCACGGCAATCTGCTCCAGCCGTCCAATGTTTTTGAGCATAAAACTAAAGCCGTAATGGTCAAAGCCATGTGGCATTTCGGGACCACCAAACTTCTCACCAGCATCCTTCTCAGCCGAAATTGAGAGCAGCAACCTATCGGAATAAGCAAGGCGGTAACGAAAGTATAGGCGGAAAGGATCGCCCAGATATACAGAATCGGCATATCCGCGAGCCTGCTCCACAATGGTTTTTGTACCTATAGCCATACTGTGCCGGGCATGTTTAAACATATAGGCCGGCGATGAGGAATGGCGGTTTGCCACATGTTTGGTTTCCACAAAGGGCAACATCAGCCGTATGGTAGCCGAGTCCAATCCATCAACGAGGTATAGCTCGGCCGTGCTAAGCATAGCACCGTTGGCTCTGATATACGAGCGTATGCAAGCCCTATGGTATTCGCCAACGAAAAAAAGGTCGGCAAGTGCCGCCGAAAGAGTGTCGTTGAGATCTATCTTGGTCTCGAGGTAGTGACCAAGAAGCTCCAGGGTTTCGTTGTCGTCGGCCTCGGTATCATAATATTCGGCATAGAGTTCCAAATACTCTTCGAGTAGAAGACTACCATCCGTTTGCGAAGCAGCCGCAAGAGGCAAAGCCAACATCATTATACACGTAAGCCACTTGTTCATACCATCCCTCCCTGCCTATATCGAATACATCACCGACAACATTGGCGACACACCCAAAGCGTTATGCACCTGAGTACCTATATCGGCCGACCATCGGCCACGCTCCACTCCCACCCCAAAGGTGTAGATAAGAGGTGCTGTACTAAAGCCCAAACGGGCATAAAAGCCATTCAAAAACACATATTCCATCCCCGACCGTATGCTACAACGCATGTATATGTTCTTTTCAAACTCCACAGTGGCCATAAGCTCTGGCGTAATGCTGTAGGCCATACCCAACCTCACAACCGAAGGAATAGGCAGACTGTAATTGGCATTGAGAGCCACTGCAAAGGGGTTAAAGACATGAAAACCTATAGTAATATCGGGCGTAATATACATCTGCGAGGCTACCGCAAAGCTAAGGCGATGGTAGCTGTCGTAGTAAACATCGGTGGTTCCGCAGTAAAGATAACACAGCTCGGCCCCTACCGCCACATGGTTTCCCAAGCGCTGCGAGTAGGCTGCCGACAGGCGCTGCTCGCTATATATGGCTTTGCCAAAGTGGGTGTAACGCATTGCCACGGCACCAACCTCCGACACCGGAACAGAGAAAGCCAACGTTTTGTAGCATAACCTATCCATCATAAAAGTCTGCTTCAATACTGTTCCCACTGCAGGTCCACCCACATTCTGAAGAGCCGCCACATTATCCACCGCCGACCAAAAGTCGGTCAACGCCACCGATGCTCCACCCATAGCTCCAGCCCTGGCACCTATAGTAGGAAACGCAAACTGCGACATGCTACCCACACTAAACAAAATATAAAGCAACAAAAAACAAATTTTCTTTCCCATCTGTTGATATTTTATTACACTGTTCAGGCAAAAATGCACTATCTACCAACGGAAAAACACTTTTTTTTCACCACCACATAAATGCAAAAAGCACTATCCAACAAGCAATTAAAAAAAGTATCAACACCCGACGGCGATACAAAGTTAAGCAAAATATTGGTAATATGGGAAATATTGTATATCTTTGCAATACCCAATCAAGAAATATGGAACTTCAAAATGTAAAACTTTTCGACGACAACCTTGAGCTGTACTCCTCACAACTCGCCGATATTGAAAACGCACAAGAGTACATTTTTTTGGAGGTATTTCGTTTCAACGAAGATGCCATGGGTCAGAAATACTGCATGGCTTTGGCCAAGAAAGCCTCGCAAGGCATAAGAGTAAAAGTGTTGGTTGATGCTTGGGGCACCAAGCAGGATTCAGACTTTCTAAAGCCGATAGTTGATGCCGGCGGGGAAGTTCGCTTTTTCCAAAAGCTATACCTCACGTTCAACTTTATCTCGAACAATCACCGCCGCAATCACCGCAAACTGCTGGTTATTGACAACAAAATTGCCTACATGGGCTCGGCCAATATTTCGGCCTATTCGCTAGTGTGGCGAGAGCTGAACCTACGCATCGAAGACCGCATGGCAAGGCTGTTCAAAAAAGCATTCCTCGACAATTATGCCCTCTACCGCAAGTTTGACTTTGAGAAGATGCGTTTCAAGCGCAACATATTCTACAAGCGGATGATAATAATGCAGGAAGTGCCATCGCGCAACCGCCAACGGCTACGCCACAAATACGAGAGCCTGATAAACAACGCCAAGAAAAGCATAATTATAGAAACGCCATACTTTTTGCCCAGCTCGCGACTACGTAAAGCCTTGGCTGTAGCTGTGCAACGTGGTGTACACGTTACGGTGGTAACACCAAAGCACTCCGATGTGCAAACTGTAGACATCATACGCCGCCACTACCTAGGCAAAATGTTTGAACAGGGAATAGAGATAAAATTCTATACCCCAAGCAACCTTCACGCCAAATGCGTGTTTATTGATGGCGATACGTTCTCAATAACCTCTGCCAACTTCGACTATCGCAGCTTTCAGCACCAACACGAAATAGCCCTCATTGGCAAAGAAAATAATATATCAGCCATGTTGCAAAAGCATATCATCACAACATTGGAATCGTGTGAGGACTTTGACTATAACAAATGGCTCGAACGCACACGCTTCGAAAAGTTCTTCGAATGGTTTTTGCTACCACTACGCTTTTTGATGTAAACCCAATAAACAACAACTTATGATGCAACTTATAGACACCCACTCACACCTTTACGACCCAACTTTTGCCGACGACATTGACAATGTGATAGACCATGCAACACAATGCGGAGTAGGCACCATAATACTGCCGGCCATAGACAGCACTACTCACGATGCTCAACACACACTATGCAACAAGTATCCGCAGATATTCAAACAGATGATAGGAGTACATCCCACATCAATAAAGGATTCCTATGCACACGAGCTGGCTGTGGTAGAAAACATACTTGCAACAGACCACCACAAGTATATTGCCATTGGCGAAATAGGCCTAGACTATTATTGGGACACGACCTATAGCAGCCAACAATGCCTCGCTTTGGAACAGCAGCTACACTGGGCCAACCTATACCACAAGCCCGTATGCCTACACATACGCAACGCCTACTCCGAAATGTTCAAAATACTAAACCGCTACAACGTGGAAGCCAAAGGTGTGTTTCACTGCTTTAGTGGCACCCTCGACGAAGCTTGGCGTGCGGTGGAAATGGGATATATGATAGGTGTAGGAGGTGTGGTAACGTTTAAAAAGGCAACACTTGCAGCAATTGTGAAGGACATACCATTGGATATGATAGTACTCGAAACAGACTCGCCCTACCTTGCTCCCACCCCTTTTAGAGGCAAACGAAACGAAAGTGCCTACTGCAAAATAGTAGCCGAGAAGATAGCCGAGATAAAAAACATCACACTACAAGAAGTGGCCGCTACCACTACCAAAAACGCCAAACGCCTATTCAAATTGCAATAACGCCCAAACAGAAAAAATAAAACACTTGACCATAACAGGAAAAAAACGTAACTTTGCAAACAGTTTAAATCAACAACAAAACCAATGGAACCCATCGTAGAACGCTTTTTACGCTACATAGCAATAGACACACAGTCGGACGAAAATGCCACCACACAGCCATCGACCACAAAACAATTAGACCTCCAGCAGTTACTGCTTCGCGAGCTGACGGAGATGGGCATAGCCGCCACCTTGGACCAATATGGCTACCTTATGGCTTCTATACCGGCCAACGCCGAAGGCAACATACCTCCTATAGGATTTATAGCCCACGTAGATACATCGCCAGACTGCTCCGGCAAAAATATTAAGCCACAAGTAATATCAAACTACACCGGTGGCGATATTGTGTTAAACAAAGACCGCAACATTGTGTTGTCGGAAAAAATATTTCCCGAACTGAGAAACTATCATAACCAAACCCTCATCACCACCGATGGTACCACACTATTGGGTGCCGACGACAAAGCCGGAGTGGCAGCCATAATGCATGCAGCAAACTACATAATGAAGCATCCGGAAATAAAACATGGCGAAATAAAAATTGCTTTCACCCCCGATGAAGAAGTGGGACGAGGCGTTGAACATTTCGACACAGGCAAGTTCGGGGCCAAGTATGCCTACACTATCGATGGCGGAGAAATAGGCGAGCTGGAATACGAAAACTTCAATGCGGCATCAGTCACCCTGCTCATCCATGGAACCAACATACACCCGGGATATGCCAAAGGCAAAATGATAAACGCCGCAAGGATAGCCATGGAAATAGACAGCATGATTCCAAAAAACGAACGACCCGAAAACACTGAAGGCTACCAAGGCTTTTACCACCTTACCGGCATGACGGCAAAGGTGGAAGAGGCCACTATGCACTACATAATAAGAGACCATAACAACGACAAATTCCTACAACGCAAAGCCAACCTTACGGCTATAGCCCAAAGCATAAACAACAAATACGGCCCTTCGACAGTGGAAATTACCATCACAGACTCGTACTACAACATGCGAGAGATGATAGAGCCACACATGCACATAGTGGAAAAAGCCATACAAGCCATGACAGACTGTGATGTTGTACCCAAAGTACGCCCCATAAGAGGTGGCACCGACGGAGCATCATTATCATTCAAAGGAATACCATGCCCCAACATTTTTGCCGGCGGGCATAACTTCCACGGACGCTACGAATACCTTCCGGTGCCAAGCATGATGAAAGCTGCCGACGTAATTGTACGAATTATAACACTTTTTGCCCAAGAAAACGATTATAAACAAACAGACCAATAACAAACCAACACACATATATGAACCAAACAATACCAATAGTACTGCTTACCGGCTACCTAGGTAGCGGCAAAACAACCCTAATCAATCATATTCTAACCAACGGCAAAGGAATAAAATTTGCTGTAATTGTAAACGACATTGGCGAAGTAAACATAGACGCAACACTCATACAAAAAGGCGGGGTGGTAAACCAAGCCGACGATAGTCTCGTGGCTTTGCAAAACGGATGTATCTGCTGTTCGCTAAAAACCGACCTTGTAAAACAAGTACAAGACATAGCCAACAGCCACAAGTTTGACTACATTGCCATCGAAGCCAGCGGAATATGCGAACCCGAACCTATCGCACAAACCCTTGTGGGTATCCAAAGCATGAGCAATCGCTATTTCGGGTTCGAGCTATGCCAATTGGACTGTGTGGTCTCGGTTGTGGATGCCTTGCGACTGCAAAACGAATTTACCTGCGGAAACGACCTCGTAGGCAACAACATTGCCGAAGACAACATCGAAAACCTAATAATACAGCAAATAGAATTTTGCAACATAATACTGCTAAACAAAATAGACGAGATAACGCCGGAGGAAAGAGAGGTAGTAAAACGAATAATGCACACCCTAAACCCATCGGCACAGATAATAGAATGCAACTACACACAGGTAGATATAACCCGAATATTGAACACAAACCTATTTGAGTTCAACAAAACTGTACTTGCCGCCAAATGGATACAAGAAATAGAACGTCCACTAAGTGCCGAAGAAGAGGCCGAAGGTCGCAAACACAGCCACCACCATCATGGGCACGACAATGACTGCCACCACCACGAGCATAATCACGAGCATCACCAACACCATCATGCACATGGCGATGAATACGGAATAGGCACATTCGTGTACTACCGCCGACGGGCATTCGACTTCAACAAGTTCGATGCCCTCGTGTCGGACCGTTGGGACAAGAGCATCATACGCTCCAAAGGGGTATGCTATTTCAGCCAAAATCCGGAAATGTCATACCTCTTTGAACAAGCCGGAGTACAAAAGAATGTACGCGAAGCCGGATTATGGCTATGCACTGCCAACGAAGATGAAATAAAAAACATGATGGAAAACGACCCCTCCATACTTCGCGATTGGGACGAAGAGCATGGCGACAAGATGATAAAAATAGTGATAATAGGCCGCCACATGGACAAAGAAAAAATAAGTTCCGAACTCGACAAGTGCCTTGCTTAATAAACCAAAAGAGCCGAACTCAACGTTCGGCTCTTTTGGTTTCCGGCCTTTTAGTCCATCACATCAAATAGCTCTATCTCATATACCAGCAAAGTATGAGGTGGAACATCGGTAGTACCCTCGGCACCAAAGGCCAATTCACTAGGAACATAGAAGATGTAGTGCGAACCACCATTCATCATCTTCAAACCTTCTTGCAAACCGGGAAATACATTGTTAAGCACCGTTACCACCGGACCACGCACACCGTAGGTTTGGTCAAACACTGTGCCATCGGCATAGCTGGCCTTGTAGTGGAAACGCACACGGCCTCCCATAAAAGACTTTTTGCCTTTACCTTGTTTCAGCACCTTGTAGTGCAATCCCGACTCTGTGGCACAAACATCAGGATCATTGGCTTTTAGCTGTTTGAAATATTCAGCTTCGGCTTCCTGAGCTTTAGCAGCAGCCTGTTCGGCTCTTTGACGTTGACTTACGAATATCATCATATTAATATCGTTCAGCACTCTGTTATAAGTGCTATCGGCCAATACACCTTCTTTGCCATCCAAACAATGCTCCATAGCAGCCAAAAGCACATCCTTGTCTATATCAATACCGGTTTCTTTAAAGCCACGTGCCATATTCTCACCAAGCACCCAACTGATAGTATCTTTGGCCGATTTGAGTTTAACTTTTTTGTCTTTTCCACATGAATTCATGCCAAATATTGCAATACTTGCAAATATTGCCATTGTCAATATCAAATTCTTTCTTACCATTTTATAATTGTTTTAATTGTTTAATATCCTAATATTTTCAGCATAGATTTGTAGGTTTGTTCTTTGGCAAAGAGTTTGGTTGTATATTCTCCATCCTCATCTACATCTATTATTATATGTTTCGGAGCAGGTATAAGGCAGTGCTGTATTCCGCCGTAACCTCCAATACTTTCCTGATAAGCACCCGTATGGAAGAAACCTATATACAGCGGTTCTTCCTTGTCCAACTTAGGCAAAAATATCGCATTGGCATGCGCCTCGTTGTTGTAATAGTCCTGGCTATCGCAAGTAAGGCCTCCCAAAAACACCCGCTGATACTCTTTGTTCCAATTGTTGATTGGAAACATTATCCATCTTTGGTTGATACCCCAACTATCGGGAAGGGTAGTAATGAACGACGAATCTATCATATACCATAGCTCTCGGTCGTTTTGTTGTTTTTGACCGATAATACTATAAAGGGTTGCACCGCTTTCACCAACGGTATAGGAACCAAACTCTGTAAATATATGAGGTTCTTCCACTCCCCTATTGGTGCAAATATTCTTTATCTGTGCCAATATCTCTTCCGACATATACTCATATTCATAGGTACTGGCCAACGAATTCTTTATTGGGAACCCACCTCCTATATTCAGCGAATCCAGCTCCGGACATATCTTCTTAAGGTCGCAATATACGTTTACGCACTTGGCCAACTCGTTCCAATAGTAGGCACTATCCTTTATACCGGTATTGATAAAGAAGTGTAGCATCTTGAACGAAAACTTCGTGTTTTCCTTAATCTTTTCTTCGTAAAACGATACAATATCATTGTAACGTATACCCAAACGAGAGGTATAGAAGTCAAACTTAGGTTCCTCTTCCGATGCTATACGCACACCTATTTTCACCGGTTCTTTCACCTTGGGCAATGCTTCGTTCAGCAAATCTATCTCCCCCTTATTGTCTATAACCGGAACCATATTGTGGAATCCGTCCTGAATCATACCGGCTATGTTTTCGATATACTGTGCACGCTTGTAGCCATTACATATAATGTATATATCTTTTGTAATTAAACCCTGCTCGTACAATTCTTGTATAAGATTGATATCGAAGGCCGACGAAGTTTCAAGATTAACATCATTCTTCAGAACCTCCTCCAATACAAACGAGAAATGCGAACTTTTTGTACAATAGCAATAATTATAATTACCCTTATAATCGACCTTGGCTCTGGATACATTAAAAAGCCTCTTGGCTCGCTGTATTTGCGAACTTATCTTTGGCAAATAAGTTATCTTCAACGGTGTTCCATACTGCTTTATGATTTCCATAAGCGGAATATTGTGAAAATACAACTCACCATCTTCGGTTCGGAATTCATCCTGCGGAAACTCGAATGTTTGATCTATCAAATCACTATACTTATTCTTCATTTTTCAAATCTAATTAATACGGATTATATATTTTACATATAATCCAAGTTAGTTAGTTTATCTCATTTTTCGAAATGCAAAGTTACTAAAAAAATCAATACCATGAAAAACAATTTTTATTTTTATTATGCGTTATCATGTATCATAACAACAATAAATTTAATCATGTGGTACATAATAATAGGAATAATAGCATTGTATATTACATATAGAGTATGCGTTAGCACAGTATTTCCTTCTATAAACAAACGCAGGTTAGAGAAATATCAGGACGATTTTTTCAAGAAAAATCCACACATCGACCGCGAGAAATTCCGGGATTTATCACAAAAAAGATAGATTAAAACAAATGTATCACACCTAATTCAAAGGTATTTTAGCCAATATACAGCCGACAATTGAAGTCAACTTCCCCAAAAATCCACCTTTCTTTAGCGTAACGAAAGGTACACTTTCTATACTCTCTATAGCCATATATACCCTCTATACCCTTTTATTCTTTCCTCAAATCACTTGCAAAGCAATTTTTAGAAATAGCCTAAAAAAATGGCATTCTGCCGACGATTTTATTTATACCCTATCATAAATCTCTTCACGATAGGGTGTAATTGGAATAATGGTATACCATCAATTTTCGGCCGATATATAGCCTCAAAATTCCCTCGTGATGTAGATGAATTTTCATCGTGATGTAGTTTGAACTCCATCGTGATGTAGATACATTTTCCTCGGGAGGGAAAAATTATTTCCTCGCTTGCAAGGTTTTTAACTTTTGTATCGAAATAATTGTGTAACTTTGCACTTCGAAAACCAACGAAG
>JAFWBF010000091.1 GCA_017507285.1 Bacteroidales bacterium
ACCACTGTTCAAAGATTTACGGGCAGCATTGGCAGTACGTGCCGAAGCGTATGTAGCGGTTTTCATACCAAAGAAACCTGCCAAACCGGAGAACAAACCTCCTGTAAGGAAAGCAAACCATACCCATCCGTTTTGCAAATCAAAGAATGCCATAATAGCAAAAAGAGCAGCCAAAATAACGAACACAATGGTTACTACTTTGTACTGCTGCTTAAGGTAAGCCATGGCCCCTTTACGAACGTGGGCGGCAATTTTTTTCATCAAATCGGTTCCTTCATCTTTCGATAGCATTTGCTTGTAAAACACAAACGCCATCACTAATGCTAGCACTGAAGCTGCTAAAACAAAATAAATCAAACTGTTCATAAACCTAGTTTTTTGTAAGTAATATTATTAATTATTTATATATTGAGCGTATAAAAACGTATTAAGTATTAAACAATGTACTGAATATATTTATATTATCACAGTAATACATATAATCAATCGACTTGCAAATTTACGTATTTTTTTTCATTTTATATAGAAAAACGCACAAAAGATTAAAATTTTGTGCGTTTTTCCTTTTTGCTTACCTCCATTTTGTGTTTACATCATTGTGGCGTCCTCCTTTGTAAAATCTAGTATCCCAGTATTTTTCAGTTAGTTTGCTTACAGTTACACCTTTCGACGATGAGGCATGGACAAACATATCTTCTTTTAAATAAATTCCAACATGATTTATACGTCCTTTACTATTTCTGAAAAAGACCAAATCGCCCTCTATCAAATCTTTTCTATCTATAAGTTTGATATTTTGTACCATATCCATAGCTCTGCGATTTAGTTTTATGTTGTATACTTCTTGGTATATATTTATTGTAAAGCACGAGCAGTCAACTCCCTCTTTTGTACATCCTCCGCCTTTGTATGGTGTTCCGTACCATTTTTCAATGGCTGAGTATAGTTTTTCATTGTCTTTGTCGCACAAGGTGATGTCTATTTTACTCTTGTTTGTTGTTTTTTTTGAGGGCTGTTTTTTTATAGGTTGGTGCGTATTGCCCGATATTTCTTCAAATATGAAATCGTCTTTTGTCTCGGTTTCAATATCATTGCTTGTCAATTCTTTGAAAAAACTGCATGAATATATGCTTGTTGCTATTAGGGCAATCACCAATAGTTTTATATAACTTTCCTTTTTCATGGTAGCTTATTTTTCGCGGTTTATTATAAATATATCTTCGTCTTTTCGTTTCATATAATAATTTTCTCGTCCATATTTCTCATATTCCGAAATGTTGTTATAAAACTTTTGTATGAGAATGCTATCCTTTTCGATACTTTCTTTAAGAAAAAGCTTTTCTGATTCAAGTTTCTGTTTTTGTTCTCGTAATGAAAAAGACATGCTTATGCTATTGTCGTCAATAAAAAAGAATAGGATAATAAACACAATTGTGCAAATGATATATTTGTTTTTGAGTATGCTAGGTATATTTTTTTTCATCTGAAAATGTTATTTATTGCCTGCAAAGTTACGTTATAAAACTTAATTCCCAATATTCTTATTAGGAAATTTATCCTCATTTTGATGTGAAAAACTTTCGCTACTTGGATGCTAGCTTTGTATTGGGGTATAAAAAAGGTCTTTGACCGATGTCAAAGACCTTTCTATTTGATTATGAAGATTAAATTAGAAATATATTACTCTGTTATCTTCTATATTGGCATTTTCCTTTAGCACTTCTATTATGTATCTAACTTTTTGTTGAGCTTCCATATCCATGCGTTGTTTGGTTATGTTGGCATCAACAGGTGTTGATGTTACGTTGTCAACTTGTATTAGATAAATTCCGTAGCTTCCTTTTATAGGTGATAATAATTTGGCACCTTTGGCTGTAGCTACCGAACCAAGAGCTTTCATTTCGGGACCGAATTTGCCAAACGAATAACCGTTGAAGTTTATTGCCGAAACAGAATCAACAGTTGCTTGTAGCTTCGAAGCCAAAAGGTTGATGTCTTTTGTTGATTTTATAGCTTCTTCGGCTTTTGCCATAAGTACTTCGGCTTTCTTTTCAAGGCGTACTTGGTTTTCGATGTATTTGCGTACTTGATCCAATGTAGCATATCCTTTTTTTCTAATATCTTTAACTGCTGCAACGATGTACATATCATCGGCTTCGAATACTTGAGATGCTACATCTCCTGCTTTTGTATCTTCGTTGAAAGCCCATTGTACAATAGAGCGTGCACTGCTTACGCCTGGTAAACTATTGGCATTTGAAGGTGTAAAGTCGGCACTGCGAACCATCAAATTTTGTTCTTGAGCTGCCATAAGCATATTTTCGTGTGATACAACTTCACCGGCAAACTTGCTAGCTTGAGCATATACTTCGTTGGCTGTAGCATCGCTTGGAACGATATCGCGAACTATGGTTGCTACTCTGTATTTCTTTGTAGCAGGAGTTTTTCCTGTAACTTTTACTATGTGATAACCGCCTTCGTCAGGTCTTTCGAAAACGAATATGTTATTTGTAGGGGTCGATACTATTTCTTCGTTCAATAGTCCATATTGTCCATCAAGTGCCCAACCCATATCTCCTTGATTGTCTGTTTTTGTAGGATCGTCAGAGAATGCCATTACAGCTTGGTTGAAATCCAAACGGCCGGCTTTCAATTCGCGTTCCAAGCTATCTGTCAATGCTTTTGCTTGTTCAGGTGTACGATTGATTTGGCTACCCAACTTGTTGTTTAATACAACAATAACTGAAGCACGCAAGCTATCGGGACGGTTTTCTATTTTCTCTACTTTTGCCATCATCCATTGGTTACCTACAACGTGTGGTTCAATAAATTGACCTGCTTGAGCAGTAGCTATCAATGTGTCAAATGGTTTTGGGAACGACGATACTTTAACGAATGTAGAATCATAACGTTTGTCGGCTTCCGATTCCGAATTTACGAATATTGCTATTTCGCTAGCATCTATGCTTTGGAATTCATTCCAGGTGTCGAATACTTCATTTTTGATGTTTTCCAAATCTGTATTGCTTGGCATTATAGGGAATATTATGAAATCCAAATCGCGAGCATCATCTTGCTTGTATTCTTTTTTATGTTCTTCGTAGAATTTCTTGTAATCTTCTTCCTTTATGGTTATTTGATCGTCTGTTACAGTTTGGAAAGCCAACGATACTACGCGGGCATCGGCAGTGTGGTTTTCTATCTCGGCCATCTTTTCTGCCATTTTGCTTGGGGTGTAGAATCCTTTTGCAATAAGCATATTATACTTTTCTTGTTGGCGAGAAGTTTTTACGTATTTTTCCAAGTTAACCCATTCAGCTTGTTGTTCGGGAGTTAATTGGTCAAAGTTATTAACGTATTGAGCAATTACTTGTGTGTTGTATACCCCCGTACTTGGGTCGGTAAACATTTGTCTTAGATAGGGGTGAATAAAATCGCCCATATACATATCGCTAAGTTCGCGTTGCGAAACTTGCAATCCTAATTGGTTGTATTCTTTTTCTGTAAGATCGGTTTCAACCAATTCACGCCAAACGTCTTCACGTATTTGATACGATTGTTCGTTTGTAATTTGTGTGGATTGTTGTTGTTGTTTTATCAGATTTTCTCTTTCGGTAATAAGATTATAGAAACGGTTATAGCTAACTTCTTTTCCATCAATAATACCAAGAGCCGGTTGTTTGGAATTTCCCTTAAATAGGTCTCCAATAATAAATGCTCCGATAGCAATACCTACAATAGCTACTGCTAAACCTGAGTGTTTTCTAATTTCTCCAATTATTGCCATTTTCTTTCTAATATTTTAGATATAATAATAAGGTGCAAAATTACAAAGAAATTTCGGTACACAAAAACTTTTTCTATATTTTTATTGCATGTATAGTGTATTCTAATGTAAATCAAAATAATAATATGTCTGTTTTCTATTCATTTTTCTGCCCTTTTTCTGTTCAAAACATAGTTTTTTTTATTTCTATTTCCCAATATTTTGTTCTTATTTTACTGTTTATTGTTCTTGTTTTTTATTTATGTAACGTTTTTTTTTGTGTTGGAATATGGTATTACAAATTTGCTGTTGCCAAATTATTGAAAGCTTATTTTTCCATACTTTAGATTGCAACATAATATAGGCATATAAACGCTGTTTCACTTAAAATTCATGTCATCTGATTTATAATAGATTAAGAAACTATTGTTTTATGGTATACTGTCAATGTTGTAAAACCCCGGTTGCGTAACGTTTATGGTATACTGTGGAGAAAGGCATGTTATACTATGTTTATATTTTGAGTTGGAGCAGGCTTCAAAATTCCCTCGTGATGTAGATGAATTTTCATCGTGATCTAGATCGAACTGCCTCGTGATGCAGATAAATTTTCCTCGTGATGTATTTTTTTGAGCTCTAAGATACCTCGATTTTTACCGTTGTTGTTGATGTATTTTTTATTTATCGGCTATTACATTTTCATCAATTTTGTTGTACATATTTATACTTTTATTGTCTTTTCTGTATTGTATGATATTGACATATAGTCTTGTAAAAATTATTCTTCTTTATTAGATTATAAAATTGTAACTTTGCAAAAAAAATAACGAGAAGATGAAATCAGTAGAAATAATGTCGCCGGTAGGTTCGTACGAAGCATTGCAAGCAGCTATGCAGGGTGGTGCCGATTCGGTTTATTTTGGTGTAGGTAAGTTGAATATGCGTTCCAAGTCGGCAAATAATTTCGATTTGTCGGATTTGGTGAATATAGCGTCGTTTTGCAACGAACACGGCATAAAGTCTTATCTTACCGTGAATACTGTTATTTATAATAATGAGTTGGAGGAAATGCACACCTTGGTGCGGACAGCCAAAGAGTCGGGTGTATCGGCAGTTATAGCTTCGGATATGGCTGTTATTAATTATGCCAATTCGATAGGTATGGAGGTACATATATCCACTCAGTGTAATATCTCTAACTACGAAGCTGTTAATTACTATTCCCGTTTTGCCGACGTAATGGTTACCGCTCGTGAACTTAGCCTTGCACAGGTGGCGGAAATAACCGATTATATTGCCGAAAACAATATTCGCGGACCTAAAGGAGAATTGGTCGAGATAGAGGTGTTTGCCCACGGGGCTTTATGTATGGCTGTGTCCGGCAAATGCTATTTGAGTTTGGATAATTACAACCATTCGGCCAATCGTGGAGAGTGTCTTCAGTTGTGTCGCCGCCAGTATAAGGTTTCAGATTTGGAATCGGATATAGAGTTGGTTGTAGATAATAAATATATTATGTCGCCCAAAGACTTATGTACTTTGCCATTCATCGACAAAGTGCTTAAGGCCGGAGTACGAGTGCTTAAGATAGAAGGTCGCGGACGTTCGGCCGAGTATGTAAAAACGGTAACACGTTGCTACAAAGAAGCCGTTAAGGCTGTGCAAGATGGAACATATACCCGGGAAAAGATTGCTGGATGGATGGAAGAGTTAAAAACTGTGTATAACCGAGGTTTTTGGGATGGATATTATTTGGGACGTACTATGGGCGAATGGACAGAGCGTTATGGTTCGCAAGCTACTCAGACCAAAGTGTATGTGGGTAAGATAACCAACTATTTTGCCAATATCAATGTGGCGGAGATAAAGATGGAGTCGGGCGATATGGAATTGGGCGACAAGATAATGATTCTAGGTCCTACTACCGGAGTTTACGAAGATACACTTTCGGAAATACGAGTAGACTTAAAGCCGGTACAACGAACCGAGAAAGGGGAGATGTGTTCGATTCCCACATCGGAGCTTGTGCGTCGAGGCGATAAAGTGTATAAGGTGGTTACCGTAATCGACGAGTTTTAAAAACAAATATCTTGTAGCTATAATGAGTGATAAACCCCAAAAACAACATAGCCCTATTTCGTGGATACCATCGGTTTATTTTGCCATGGGCTTGCCTAATGTGGCACTGTCGCTTATGTCTGTAATCATGATGGTCGATTTGGGTATCGACGAGGCAAAAATAACATTTTGGGCCTCGTTGCTCGTTTTGCCCTACAGCCTTAAACCATTGTGGAGTCCGGTACTGGAAATGTATGGCAGCAAACGTTGGTTTGTGGTTGCCACCCAGTTTATTTCGGGTATATGTTTCACGCTTATAGCTTTTTGTTTGCCATTGCCGTTTTATTTTTCGTTTACCATTGCCCTCATGGCAATAATAGGTTTTAGTGGCGCTACTCATGATATAGCCACCGATGGCATATATCTTACAACGCTGTCTAAAAAGGTTCAAGCCAAATATATAGGGTGGCAAGGTGCCTTCTTTAATTTGGCTAAGGTGATGGCCAACGGAGGTTTGGTGTGGCTGGCCGGGAAATTGATGAGGCATTTTCAAACCACCAATCCCGAAAAGGCTACAGTTTATGCCTGGATGATTATAATGGCGGTGTTGGGCCTTATGATGATATTTCTTTCGGTGTATCACTTTTTTGTACTGCCAAAGGGAGGTTCTGCTACCAACAATCCAAAGTCGTTGGCCCAAAGTATGTCATCGTTTGCCACGGTATTTAAAGAATTTTTTACCAAGAAGCATATAATAATATATATATGTTTTATAGTTTGCTATCGCCTTACCGAAGGTTTTGCCATCAGGATGCTGCCAATTTTTCTCAAAGATTCTCGTGCTGTAGGTGGTTTGGGGCTGGATAATGAATATGTGGGACTCATTTACGGCACCTTGGGTACCTTGGCTTTCATTTTGGGCTCTATATTGGGTGGCTACTATATAGCCCATTTCGGACTCAAAAAGGTATTGTTTTCATTGGTGTGTATATTCAATATTCCCTTTGTGATATACTTGTTGTTTGCCTGTTATCAGCCCGACAATTTGGTGCTTATCGCCTCCGGTTTGGTGAGCGAATACTTCTGTTATGGTTTTGGATTTGTAGGTCTTACTTTGTTTATGATGCAGCAGGTGGCTACCGGCAGCCATGCTATGGCTCATTATGCCTTTGCTTCGGGAATAATGAATTTGGGTTTTATGTTGCCCGGCATGATAAGTGGGTGGCTGTATCAGCAAGTAGGCTTTCAGTGGTTCTTTGCAATAGCATTGCTGTTGGCTGTGCCCGTATTTGTGTTGGCAAAGAAAGTGCCTTTTGTTGCCGTTGGCAGTGGCAATGAATAGCAATGTTGTCCGAAAAAGAATGTCGTTACAATCTTTTTGAAACAACATTATTTTTTAAGTCGCAATAAATTTGTATCTTTGCACCACCGTTTGTGCCGGCAAATTGGGTTGTTTGCCAACTTTATTGCCTAATAATGTATGTATTAGCAAAAGGATTATAGAAAATAAATAAGAATAATAAATAAAAGAATAAAGCAATGGATAAATTGATTATCACCGCTGCAATATGCGGAGCCGAAGTTACCAAGGAACAAAATCCTGCCGTTCCTTACACAGTAGAAGAAATAGTAAGAGAAGCCAAATCGACTGTGGATGCCGGTGCTGCTATCGTGCACTTGCACGTTCGCGAAGACGATGGTACTCCTACTCAAAGCAAAGAGCGTTTCAAACAATGTATCGACGCTATCTATAAAGAATGTCCCGACGTTATCCTTATCCCATCTACAGGTGGTGCGGTGGGAATGACTGCCGAAGAACGTTTGCAACCTACCGAACTATTTCCCGAAATGGCAACATTGGATTGCGGTACCTGCAACTTTGGCGACGATGTGTTTGAAAACACTATGCCTATGATGCGTGCTTTTGGTAAACGCATGCTCGAAAACAATATCAAGCCTGAATACGAATGTTTTGAAATGGGACATCTAGACACTATCCTTACCATGGCAAGAAAAGGCCTTGTTCCTGCCGACCCTATGCAATTTAACTTTGTGTTGGGTGTAGCCGGCTGTACTCCTGCCACCGTCGATAACCTTTGTTGGATGGTAAAATCAATACCTGCCGGTTCTACTTGGACTGCTACCGGTATTGGCCGTCATGCTTTTACATTGGCTGCTCCTACCATTGTTATGGGTGGAAACGTTCGCGTTGGATTTGAAGATAACTTGTATTTGTCTAAAGGTGTGCTTGCACGCTCTAATGGCGAGCTGGTTGAAAAGGTGGTTCGCCTTTCTCGCGAATTGGGACGTGACATTGCCTCTTCGGCCGAAGCACGTCAGATATTGGGCCTAAAGGCCAGATAATTTATTGCAGATTATACAATATTTTTTAGGCGACCTCGAAAAGTTTCGGGGTCGCCTATTTTTATTTTTCTTTTGGTTTCGTTGACTCTAACACTGCACTTCCGCATTGCGAAAACTTACGGTTGATAGGATAATTGAAACGGAATGTTTTTATATATTCTTTTACCACCTCTCGGAATTGGGCTTCCCATTCGGCCGAAGGCATGTTTTGCCCCAAAAAGTTGTAGAAGAAATATTCAACACTTCCATCGGCAGAGTAGTGGCCACGGAGCCAAAAACGATAATCTTTCTCTCTTTCGAGGCCTGCTTTTTCCAAGGCCTTGCCCATGTCCATTAGAAATCGTGTCCACTCGTCGAGGTAGGCTTGGGGAATGGTATCGCCAAACGACTCGAGTCCGCTGGGATATAGTTTTTCTACTGCAGTCGGTTCGATGTTGTAGTTCTTGCGCAGTTCGGCAGGTGTTATTACATTGGTAGGTAACTTTTCCAATTTCTTGGCAAGGAACATTTCGCTTTTGCACGATGCCAACATGGCTATAAGTACTATTGTGGCAACGGCTAATAATGTTTTTTTCATTGTTGTAAATGTATCGGGTTGTTATCTGAAACGTATTACATCTATAAGCCTTACGCCGTCTAGCCATGCGGCAATGCAACCTACTATGCCTTGGGCTTCGCTCCAATCGGAGATGGGTTGCAGGGTGGTGTCGTTTACTATTTCGAAGTATTCGATGTCGAACACCTGCATACATTCGAGCGAGCCTATTACGTAGCGTTTCACCTCGTCGACGCTTTTGCAATGGCTGCGTGGTATGGCGTTTTGCAGTGTAGCATATATTTGTGGTGCTATGCGGCGTCCCCTGTCCGACAGGCGCATGTTGCGGCTGCTTAGTGCCAGCCCGTCTTTGGCTCTTACTACGGGGCAACCTATTATATCTATGTCCATAGGAAGCTGCTTTACCAGTTGGCGAATGATGGCCAGCTGCTGAAAATCTTTTTCGCCAAAGAAGGCTTTGTTAGGCTCAACTATCTCAAACAAGCGGCGAACCACGGCTGCTACTCCCGCAAAGTGCCCCGGACGTCGAGGGCCTTCCATTACGGCATCCAGCTCGCCAAAGTCATAAGTTTCCGTTACCGGTTCGGGATACATTTCCTCTACTGATGGTACAAAGACCATGTCGCAGTCTATTGCTTGCAGCTTCTCTAAGTCGGCTCTGAGGGTGCGTGGGTACTTTTCCAGGTCCTCGGGGTTGTTAAACTGTATGGGGTTCACAAATATGCTTACCACTACCACGTCGCAAAGCATTTGAGCGGCGTTAACAAGCGATAGGTGCCCTTCGTGTAGGGCGCCCATCGTAGGCACGAATCCTACTGTTCTACCATTGATTCTGTGGTGGCTTAGCGTTGACTTTAGGTCGGGTATTCTGGTATATACTTCCATGTTGTTTAATTTTTTTTTGCGTATTATTATTTGAAAAATAATTATTTGTAATATATTTTTCCGTTATTTTTCTTTTCTTTATCGTTGGCAAAGGTACGCAAATTATTTTGAAATATGCACTATTTGCGAATAAATTTTATTTCACATCCTCTTTTTTTGTGTTTTTTCGGGTGGCAGAGTTCGTTACCCTCAGGGGCATATTACGCAGGCGGCGGTTTAGTTTTGGGCTGCCTATCAGTCTGATACCGCGGTTGGTTATCGTTTTGGCGTTGCAAAGGTTTCGGCTTTCCACGCTGCGGGCTGTGATGGTAGGTCTGATGGTTCCTATTTCACCAAGGCTTATGCTGCATCCTGCCGCCACTTTTTCCATCACCACTTCGGCCACCGAGCTTAGCAGCAGCTCTATATCGGCCGGGCTGAAGGTGGTGGCTTTGCTTATGTTTTCCACTACCACCGAGGTGTGTATGTGGGCGCTTTTTTCGCGGTTTATCGTATACCTGCGTTTGCCCTTGTGCTTGCCTACGGCCATGGTTTTGTGTACAATTACTGTGTTCATAATCTATTCTTTATTCCTTTGTGCTATCGGTTTGTTTGGGTTTGTCAAACTCTTTTATTCCGGCCTCCTTTACGGCGCGCATCATCTTTTGTTCGGGGCGGAAGCCAACGGTTATACTTTTTACGCAGTTTTTCAGCGTAGCCTCTTCGGGCGTATCTACCATTTGGGTTATCATTTTCGGATAAAAAGTTCCCAACCCCTTCACATTCACCTCGGCACCACTCTCCAGTTGCACCCCCACTTCGCGTGCCAGCGCCACCATAAAGGCCTCCACCTCGGCAGGGCGGCACGAGTTGCGAGCCGCCACCTCCTCAACAAGGTCGCACAAACGGTAGCGTTTGACAAGGCGTAGCGATGCCATCCACCGGCTTTGGCCGAAAATAGTCCGTTCCTTAACCTCGTAGGTCAAATAGTTGCTACTTCCCATAGCCCTAATCCTCCGTAGTTAAAACTTCGTTGCCATCGAAGGCCTCGGCCTTTTTGCCCATAGAGTGGGTGTCGGACAGATAAATAGCCTTGTCTGCAAGCCTTACACCGGCGTTGCGTATTGCCCTCTTTAGCCGCCACGTGGGCTTAAACAAAATACCCGTTTTGGTTATCGAAAACTGGTTCACCTTCTCGGCCGAATCCTGTGCCTTGGCCGAGATGGTAGGTGCAAAGGTGCCTATAGAGTCCAGCTTAACCACATCGCCCGAAACCAAATGCCTGGATATGCAGTCTTCCACCTCCCTCAAAACCATCATCACCGTGGCCGGCGAGGCACACCCTTGTTTCGAAACCTCGAGGGCAAACGCCTCGGTATCTATGTAATTGTTGTAGTTCACCTTCGCAAGGTATACTTCTTTTGACTTGCCATCGCCGTGAAGTTTTTGTCGCTTTTTGATATATCCTATTGCCATAAAATCAGATTATTATATTGTTCTTACATTAAAATCTTTTTCACTCGTCGTTGAATTTTTTTTCGCTCGTCGTTAGAAAACTTTTCGCTCGTCGTTAGAATGTTTTTCATTCATCGTTAAAACTATAATCGCAAACCTGCTCAGGTAATAATAACGTTCGTGTATAAATTATAGTATAGCACCTGCTTAAAATATAGTAAAAAAATGGCATAAGCGACCATCGCTTATGCCATAAGCACACCACGCTTATGCCATAAGCGATATATGCTTATGCCATAAGCGAACCATAGTTTAAGCAGGTGCTTTATGTTAGTTTACGCAGGTGCTTCATTATCAGTCAGGCACAAGCATAACCATATTTCTAACCTTGCCGGAAAAAAAATCTAACCTTGACGGAAAAATATTCTAACGACGGTGAAAAAATATTCTAACCTTGGCGGAAAAATATAGCAGGGGAGGGGCATATTGGAAAAAACGGATGATAAGGGGAAAAAAAGATGAAAAAAATGAAAAATATCCTACCGAAAATATAATAAAAAGCGTAAAAACGTGTTATTTACGATTGATATTTTTTGATACAAATAAATACACAATAATATAATGACTTCAAATGAATTGCGACAAGAGTTTTTGCGATTCTTCGAATCCAAAGCTCATCATATTGTGCCATCGGCACCTATGGTGGTAAAAAACGACCCCACCCTTATGTTTACAAATGCCGGAATGAACCAGTTTAAGGATATATTCTTGGGCAACGCCCCGGCCAAGTATCCGCGTGTAGCCGACTCGCAAAAGTGCCTGCGTGTAAGTGGAAAGCACAACGACCTTGAGGAGGTGGGCCACGATACCTACCATCATACAATGTTTGAAATGCTGGGCAACTGGTCTTTTGGCGATTACTTTAAGAAAGAAGCCATCGAATGGGGTTGGGAATTCCTTACCGAAGTGCTGAAGATAGACAAGAGCTGCCTATACGTTACCGTATTTGGTGGCGACGAAAACGAAGGCCTGGGAAAGGACATGGAAGCCTACGAGTTTTGGAAACAACATATTGCCGAAGACCGAATACTGCTTGGAAGCAAGAAAGATAACTTCTGGGAAATGGGCGATCAAGGCCCCTGCGGACCGTGCTCCGAAATACATGTGGACATACGCTCGGCCGAAGAAAAAGCCAAACAGCCCGGAAAGGATTTGGTAAACAAAGACCACCCTCAGGTTATTGAAATATGGAACCTAGTGTTTATGCAATACAACCGCTTGGCCAACGGTACCTTAGAACCACTGCCCGCCAAGCATGTAGATACCGGAATGGGGTTTGAACGCCTGTGTATGGTTATGCAGGGCAAACAAAGCAACTACGACACCGATGTCTTTCAGCCTATAATTCAAGAAATTGCTCGTAAGGCAGAACTCAGCTACGGCTCTGACGAAAAGGCCGATGTGGCTATGCGTGTATGTGCCGACCACCTGCGTGCCGTTGCCTTCTCTATTGCCGACGGCCAGCTGCCCTCAAACGCAAAGGCCGGATATGTCATACGCCGCATCCTTCGTCGTGCTGTACGCTACGGCTACACTTTCCTCGGATTTAAAGAACCATTCATCTACGACCTCGTGCCAACACTTGTAAACCAAATGGGCAAACAGTTTGAAGAACTTGTAAAACAACAAGACCTCATAAAACGAATTATTCTCGAAGAAGAACAATCCTTCCTTCGAACCCTTTCCAACGGTATTTTGAAGTTCGAACGCTACATTGCCGAAACCAAAGGCAATGTTATAGGAGGTGCCTTTGCTTTTGAGCTCTTCGATACCTACGGTTTCCCCATCGACCTTACCGAACTGATGGCTAAAGAAAACGGCTGGACGGTGGACATGCAGGGTTTCCAAAAAGGCCTTGACGAGCAAAAACAACGTTCGCGTGCCGCAGCCGCCGTAGATACCGACGACTGGGTGGTGGTACACAACGGGCAGGAAGAACAGTTTGTGGGCTACGACACTCTTACTGCCGACGTGGAAATACTTAAATACCGAAAGGTGAAAACCAAAGACAAAGAGTTTTATCAGCTGGTATTTGACCGCACTCCTTTCTACGGCGAAGGCGGTGGACAGGCCGGTGATAAGGGCTCTTTGGTGTGTGGCGACGAAAAAGTTATTGTCTTCGATGCCAAGAAAGAGAACAATTTGATAGTACATCTTGTAGAATCTTTGCCCGCCGACCCTTCGGCAACTTTCGTGGCAATGGTGGACGAGGGCAAGCGACGCCGTACCGAAAACAATCATACTGCTACACACTTATTGCACAAAGCATTGCGCACTGTGCTTGGAACCCATGTAGAGCAAAAAGGTTCTAGTGTGGACGACATGAGGCTTCGTTTCGACTTTTCGCACTTTGCCAAACTGAGCCACGACGAGATTCGTCAGGTAGAACGCCTTGTAAACGAAGATATTCGTCGTAACATTGCTTTGGAAGAACATCGTGCCATGCCTATAGCCGAAGCCCAAAAGTTGGGAGCTATGGCCTTGTTTGGTGAGAAGTATGGCGAGGTGGTGCGTGTGGTTAAATACGCCGACTCTGTAGAGTTTTGCGGCGGTACCCACGTAAGTGCTACCGGCAATATTGGTAGCTTCCGCATCGTTGCCGAATCGGCTATAGCTGCAGGTATGCGTCGTATAGAGGCCGTTACAGGCATCGAAGCCGAAAACTATGCCAACGCTTTGCAGGATCAAATAGATGCTTTGAAAGACCTGATGAAGAACCCTAAAGATATGGTGTCCGCCATTCAAAAGCTTATGGACGAGAACGCAACACTGCAAAAAGATATAGCCAAATTCCACCAAGAGCAGGCTATGGCCATGAAGAAAACATTTGCCGACAAGTTGGCTCGGTCCGGCAACTTTGTAGTAGAAAAGTTGGATATGGATTTGAATATGTTGAAGGATATGTTGCTGTCCTTACGTACCGAAAATGCTGATATGGCTATAGTGTTGGGTAGTACTTTCGGCGACAAACCTTCGCTCTTGGTTGTATTAGGCCAAAACCGCGTGGATGCCGGAAAGAATGCTTCCAACATAGTGCGCCAAGCCGGAAAAGAAATGCAAGGTGGTGGCGGCGGACAACCGTTTTTTGCTACTGCCGGTGGCAAAAACGTTGCCGGTGTAGACAAGGCTATGGAAGTGGCAAAAGCTATCATAGAAGAATAGTCTTTTACGCATATATATATCAAGGCTGCAGTATTTGTAAACAAGTGCTGCAGCCTTTGTGTTTCTATAAAAAAACTAACCTGCGATTGGACAAAATCTTACGTAAATAGCTCGGCGGCTATTGCATCGGCCAGCAGCATTCCCTTGTGGTTTAGGTGGTAGCCTTTGGCGTTTGGCACCATCAATCCCTTGTTGATGTATGCTGTTAGTTTGGGTTCGGTAGCCTTCCATAGGTCGGGGTAGCGGTTGGTTAGAAAGTTTGTTTCCAGGCCTTTTCTTGTGCGTAGGGCTGTCATTAGGTATTCGTTGAAGCTGTCTTCGACCGAAAGGTTTTCGATAGTTGAAGGTACTATGCCGCTGTTTATGCTTTGGATATAGTTTTTTATGTCGCTAATGTTCCATTGCCGTGATGTTCCGTTGTATGAATGAGCTGCTGCCCCTATGCCTAGGTATGGGGTGTTGTTCCAATATCGGCTGTTGTGTTTGGCTTCGTATCCCTCACGGCAGAAGTTGGATATTTCGTATTGAACAAAATTGTTTTTATGGCACCATTCTATAAGGCTTTCGTAGTGCTGTAGTGTTTGGTCTTCATCGGTAGGTGCTATCTTGCCTTTTTCGATAAGGGTTTTCAGCATAGTGCCGTCCTCTACCGTAAGGGCATAACACGATAAGTGCTGTATGTTCAGGCCGGCTATAATGTTTAGGTTTTCCAGCCATAGTTTGTTTGTCAATCCGGGTATACCATATATTAGGTCGAGGGTTATATTGTCGAAACCTGCTTTTTGGGCATTTTTTGTTGCGTCGATGGCGTCGGTGCAGTTGTGTCGTCTGTTTAGCAGCTTCAAAATGTCGTTGTCAAACGATTGCACACCTATGCTCAGCCGGTTTATGAAGTTTGTATTTTTCAGCTCGGTTAGGTGTTTTTCAGTAAGTTGTTCGGGGTTGCCTTCGAGTGTTACTTCCTTCAGCCCCGATAGGTCGAAAAGTTTGTCAATGGTGTTTTGTATTTTGTTTAGCTGTTTTATTGTTAGTAATGATGGGGTTCCACCACCGATGTATATGGTTTGTATCTTTTTGTTTCTAAGATAGTCGGCACGTATTTTCAATTCGTTGCATACAGCATCAATGTAACTTTCGTTTACACTGCTTGCCGCAGTCGAATAGAATCCGCAATATATGCAGCGTTGTTTGCAATACGGTATGTGTATATATATCATATCGATGGGTGTGGAGTTTACTTTTTGCGTTTTGCTACAGAAAAACCAAACGACCCGATTTTCTCGCCCAAACCATAGTACTTGCCATGCGAATAGGCTAGGGGTTGGGCGTGGTTTAGTTGGAATGCTCCGGTGCTTTTGTCTATAAGTTTTTCATCGGCGTTTACAGCTACCACGTTTGCAATGAACATATCGTGCGACCCTAGTTCTTTAACTTCCACTACTTTGCATTCGATATTTAGAGGCGATTCGGCTATTAGCGGAGCTTTCACTATTTGACCTTGTTCCGGAGTGAGGTGCATCTCTTTGAATTTGTTATGGTCTTTTCCCGAACGTACTCCGCACCAGTCTGTTGCTTTGGCCAAAGCTTCGGTGGTTAGGTTTAGTACAAATTCACCACTATCCATTATTAGTTTGTGTGAATGTCGTTCTTTTCTTACTGATATATAGCACATAGGAGGGTCGGAGCATATTGTTCCGGTCCAAGCCACAGTTATTATATTATAGTTTTCTGGGCTATTGCCACAACTTACCATAAGTGCAGGTAATGGATAGATAAGGGTGCCGGGTTTGAATGGTACTTTCATTTGTTTGATATGATTTTATTTGATTATTTATAAAAAACCTTTACTCTCATGGAGAGAGTAAAGGAAATAATAATAGTATGAAAAAAAACACAAAAATTTCTATTGTTTAAATTTCTTTTCAAGCTCTTCTACCCAAAAACGGAATTTTTTGTCGGTTTCTGTCAAGTTGGTAACGGTTTTGCAAGCGTGTAGCACTGTTGCATGGTCTTTGTTGCCACACTGCAAGCCTATAATAGCCAACGATGATTTTGTCATTTTTTTAGCAAAATACATTGCCAATTGGCGAGCTTGAACTATTTCACGTTTGCGAGTATGTGATTGGATACTTTCTATCGGTAGGTTAAAGTAGTCACATATAACCTTTTGTATATAGTCGATGGTTATTTCACGAGCTGTGTTCTTGACAAACTTGTCTATCATTTGTTTTGCCAAGTCCAAAGTTATCTGTTTTTTGTTTAGTGATGATTGTGCCATCAAAGATATAAGTGCACCTTCCAATTCACGTACATTATTGTTGATGTTGTAGGCTATATATTCTATTACTTCGTATGGCATTTCAATGCCATCGTTTTCGAGTTTTTGTTTCAGTATGGCTATACGTGTTTCTACATTTGGAACTTGCAAGTCAGCCGATAGTCCCCATTTCAGTCTTGACATCAAGCGAGGTTCTAATCCGGTAAGTTCTGCCGGAGCCTTGTCTGATGTTATAATTATTTGCTTATTGCGTTGATGTAGATAGTTGAATATGTGAAAGAATGCATCCTGAGTTTTTGGGACTTTATTTTCCCAGAAATAGATGTCGTCAATAATAAGTACATCTATCATTTCGTAGAAATGCATAAAATCACTTATATTATTGTTTGCGGCAGCTTCGCGAAATTGTTGAGAAAATTGTTCGGCTGTAACATATAGTACTGTTTTGTCAGGAAAATTTTCTTTTGTTTTTATACCTATGGCATGAGCCAAGTGTGTTTTTCCCAACCCTGCATTGCCATACAGCAACAAGGGGTTGAATGATGTACGTCCCGGATTTTCGGCAACGGCATATCCCGCCGAACGGGCCAAGCGATTGCAATCACCCTCAACAAAATTTTCCAACGTATAGTTTTCATTAAGTTGTGAATGAATCTTTATCTTTTGTATTCCCGGGATGGTAAAAGGATTTGGCAATTCTTTTATATCATCTTTGTTGATGTTTATAGGTATATCTTTTGGCATATTATGTATAGCTTTACGACCACTGGATGGTAACAAAGTTTTGTATGGGTTGCCTTCGATGCTTTGTTCTACAACAACGCTATAGCGAAGCATGCCTCCCGGCCCCAACTCTCTACGGATGGTTTTCTTTAGAATATCTATATAATGTTCTTCTAACCATTCGTAAAAGAATGGACTTGGAACTTGAAGAGTCAATACATTATCTTCCAATTGAACAGGAACTATGGGCAAAAACCACGTATTGTAAACTTGTTCGTTTTGCAATGTATCTCTTATTATACGGAGACAATTATTCCAAATTGTTTTATAATCTTTACTCATCGTTTATATAGTAATATATTTGTTTCTAAGTCTATTACAGTTTGTCTTGTATTTCTTATTTTCGTTTGCAAATGTAGAAAGAAAAAAACAATTGCTTGTTAGAAAAAAAATTTGCATAATTCAATTTTTTTTTATATTCAAATCTTTCCCTTTTTAGATGTCTTCCTTTTATTCTATTATAAATATCTGATAAATAAAATACTATTATTTTCTTTCTTGAAAGTGGCGAAATATAATACTTTTTTTTCAATAAAAAAATATTTTCTCAGCTTTTTTCTACTTTTCTTTGTTGGAAACTTCTGTTTTTTATATGGTGTTATAATTCAAATGGTTGTAGTGAATATATTTGTAATGCATTGGATATTAATATATTGATTATGAATCTGGCTATTAATTGAATAGGGAATTTTCATGTTTTTGATGTGCCTCTTTAATGTTCATTTTATCAGATAGATATGCTGTTTATTTGAGTGAAAATATCTTTTTTGTTTTTATCCACATGTTATTGTTGAGAATCTACTTGATGAGATATTTGAATAAATTTCTAAGAAATTGTTCGGTTGAAAAATATTTTTTCCGGTTTGGTACATTATAAGATTATCCTTTGAATGGGTTATGCAGGTTATCTCCACATGTATTTATACCCTATTGTAAATTGGTTTATGGTAGGGTATGATGAATGCGGCGGTATACTGTCAATTGTTGGATGCTATATAGCCCTAAAATCCCTCGTGATGTAGGTGAATTTTTATCACGATGTCGATGCAACTACATCGGGATGTAGATAAATTTACTTCGTGAGGTGAAATTGACATCCTCGTTTCCCGTTTGGAGTTGTGGGTAAGATGATTGAAAACTATGTGGTTTTTATGGTGAAGGTTGGTTTGAATTACACACATTAAAAAATGTATGAGATGTTATTCATGTAAAGGTATTGTGAATTTAATTTTTATGACAACTATGTTGTGAGTAGATGTTGTTATACTTTGCAATCTGTTGAACATAAAATAACAACGGCTATAGAAAAATATTGAAAGAACTGCAAAACTTTTCTGCAAAATATCTTCTTTTTCTTGGATTGTATACAGAAATAAATACAGATAAAGCTATATATATATTCTTGATTATTATTGAGATAGAACTTTTTGTTGAATATAAAATGCAAAGAGCAATAAATAATTACAAAAAAAAACGTACTTTTGCAGTTTGTAATTTTAATAGGATAGTATAATAAAGATATGTTGTAAATGGGAAAAGTTGCTAAACATCAGCCAATAAAGTTGTGGGGTAGTTATTTATCCACGATATTTAGTATTGCATTGGTTCTCTTTGTTTTGGGGTTGTTGATGGTATTGGGTTATCATTCTTATCGTTATACGACTGATATAAAAGAAAATATTATATATAATGTAATTCTTTCACCAACCACAGAACAGCACGAAGTAGCTATACTGAATAAAATGTTGAATCAAAAAGATGAATATCCATATATAAAAGCTGTAAATTATATATCGAAAGATGAGGCTGCACGTATATTTACTGACGAGTTGGGTGATAATTTTGTTGATTTCTTGGGGTACAATCCCCTCTTCCCATCGTTTGAAGTGAATATGATATCGGGTATATCTACAGAGCAGACTAATGCCAATATCGAATTGTTTAAAGAAAGTTTGAAAAGTTATACCTTTGTTACAGATGTGGTATATCAAGAAACTACAGTTAGTGAGGTAAATGAAATTATATACAATGTAGGTTGGGTGTTGCTTGTGTTTACGGCTTTGCTGTTATTTGTTTCCATTGTTGTGATAAACAATACGATAAAGATTGTTATATATTCGAAGCGATATACTATAAAAACCATGCAATTGGTAGGAGCAAAGCGTAGTTTTATAATACGTCCTTTTTTGCATCGGAGTGTGATATATGGTTTGTTTGGAAGCCTGATAGCAGCATTGTTGTTGGCTGTGGTAGTGTTTATCGCATATAGGCAGTTGAATATAGGTGTTGCCATGCCGGATGTGCAGATGCCATACACTGTTATAATTGGTATTATAGTGCTGATGGGGATAGCAATATCTTATTTCTCAACCTATTTTTCGATACGTTATTATTTAAATCATAAAGACGAACAATTATACTAAAATAAATATATTATGAAACCTAATACTGTAAATACAAAAGGTAATACTCAAGAAGAAGTAAAAAGTAAATTCGATTTTGTTTTCGGAAAGAAAAATTATGTACTTATGATAGCCGGTTTATTGGTTATGGTAATTGGTTATTTATGCCTTGTAGGTGGAGGTTCCGATGATCCTAATGTGTTTAATGATGCTATTTTTAGTACTCGCAGAATGGTAGTGGCTCCTATACTTATCATTGTTGGGTTGGTAGTTGAAGTGTTTGCCATAATGATAAAGGGCGATAAAAAAGAGGAAAAATAGTGATTATAAGGAATAAAGTATTTTGATATGGAGTGGTTTGAAGCGTTGATACTTGGATTGGTTCAAGGGTTTACAGAATATTTGCCTGTAAGTAGTAGCGGGCATTTGTTGTTGGGTAAAGAAGTACTGGGTGTAAATGTAGATGGAGGTGGTACTACCTTTGAAGTGATAGTACATGTTGCAACAGTATTTTCCACAATAGTTATACTATGGAAAGAGGTAACTTGGGTATTCAAGGGTTTGTTTAAGAAGCCTATAAAGGCAGAGGTGGCCAACGAAATGAACAATAACTTGTTTGGTTGGCATTTTAATATGGAACAGAGATACGCCTTTCTTATACTTATATCTATGATACCCATAGGTATAGTAGGCGTGTTTTTAAAAGATTATGTTGATGCATTGTTTGAAGGAGACCTTTTGGTTGTAGGTATTTGCTTGTTATGTACCGCTTTATTGCTTACTTTCTCGCAATATTTTTCGCCAAAGAAACCGCATGAAATTAAATGTAAAGATGCTTTTATAATAGGTCTTTCGCAGGCTGTAGCCGTATTGCCTGGTCTTTCGCGTTCAGGAACTACCATTGCTACTGGTCTTTTACTTGGTAATAGTCGCGAGCATTTAGCTCAGTTTTCGTTCCTTATGGTTATTCCTCCTATATTGGGCGAGGCATTGTTGGATGCCAAAGATATATTTGTGGGTGGAACCGAAGCACTTTCAGTTACAGCAATGGTGGTAGGCTTTTTGGCTGCTTTTGTATCGGGGTGCATAGCATGTAAGGCAATGATAGCATTGGTAAAACGTTGTAAATTGGTTTACTTTGCCATTTATTGTGCAATAGTAGGTGTTCTTGCTATCGTATTTTAATATAGATATATGACTGCAGAAGAGTTGAAAGCCGGCAAGGTTGTGCTTATAAACAAGCCTTACAAATGGACGTCTTTTCAGGTGGTAAACAAGATGAAACATATCTTGAGGCACAACTTTGATCTTAAGAAGATAAAGATAGGCCATGCAGGTACTTTGGATCCATTGGCCACGGGGTTGCTTATAGTATGTATAGGAAAAGAAACTAAAGCAATAGAAACCTATCAAGCATCTGAAAAAGAATATACAGGTACATTTGTACTGGGCGCTACTACTCCATGTTTTGATATGGAAAAACCTGTTGATGCAACCTATCCCGTTGAGCATATTACCGAAAAACTTATTATAGATACGGCCAATACTTTTGTTGGGGAGATAGAACAGGTGCCACCGATATTTTCGGCAGTGAAGATAAACGGCAAAAGAGCGTTCGACTATGCACGGAATCAAGAAGAAGTGGAAATAAAGGCAAAAAAGATATTTATCAAGACTTTTGAAATAACACGTATCGAACTGCCTGAGGTGGATTTTAGAATAGAGTGTAGCAAAGGTACGTATATCCGTTCGATAGCACGTGATTTTGGAAAGGCTTTAAATTCCGGAGCATATCTTTCGAAGCTGTGTCGCGAAAGGACTGGTGATTTTTTGTTGAGTGATGCGATAGAAATAGAAGAAGTGTCTGATTATTTAACAAATCTGATTGGTGAAGTTAAATAATTAGGCTTCTGTATCTTTTCTAATATTCTATTATTCAGTTTGTATATAATTTATTGTTAAAAAACTTGACAAACTACTGTTAAGTGTCGTATATTTGCAAAATGTTTTCTAAGAGATTAATGTGGATTTATGCCCCATATTTGCAAAGTCTCAAATTCTTTTATTGTTTGAACGAATAAAAATAAACATACAATTATATAATGAAATTATCTCAATTCAAGTACACATTACCTAAAGATTTATTTGCAGAGAAGCCTTCAAAGCTTCGTGATGAAGCACGTTTGTTGGTAGTTGACCGTAAGACAGAAACAATAGAGCACAGATTGTTCAAGGATCTTATTGATTATGTTGATGAAGGAGACGTTATGGTGCTAAACAATACCAAGGTGTTTCCGGCATTGCTTTATGGAGAAAAAGAGAAAACCGGAGCCAAGATAACAGTATTTCTTTTGCGTGAATTGAATCGTGAAAGCAGGCTTTGGGATGTGATAGTAGATCCGGCACGTAAGATACGTATAGGAAATAAATTATATTTTGGACACAACGATACTCTTATAGCCGAAGTTATAGACAATACTACATCACGAGGACGTACAGTGCGTTTTTTGTTCGATGGTTCTCACGAAGAGTTTATTACCACAATAAAATCGTTGGGACATACGCCACTGCCGGAAGAATTGTTGCGCTTGCGTAATGTTGTACCGGAAGATGCAGAGCGTTATCAAACTATATATGCCAAACATGAAGGTGCTGTGGCTGCACCTACAGCAGGGTTGCATTTCAGTCGTGAGCTATTGAAACGTCTTGAAATAAAGGATGTAAAGATGGCCGAAGTAACCTTGCATGCAGGTTTAGGCAATTTCAAACCTATAGAAGTTGAAGATTTGACCAAGCATCGTATGGATTCAGAAGAGATGTATATTGACGATGAATCTTGTGATATGATAAATAATGCCAAGGCCAATGGTAAGAAGATATGTGCTGTAGGTACAACATCAATGAAGGTATTGGAAACAGCCGTAACCATTCCCGGAAAGGTAAGACCTTATTCCGGTTGGACAAACAAGTTTATATATCCTCCTTATGATTTCACTATTGCTGATATGATGGTTACAAATTTCCATCCATCAATGTCATCGATGTTTATAATGGTAACGGCATTTGCAGGATATGATTTGATGATGAAAGCTTATCAAACAGCCATAAAAGAAAAATACAAGTTTTATACATACGGCGATGCAATGTTGATATTGTAAAGCTGGAACAATAATATTTTTTGTAGAAAAGAATGGGGTATAGCGCTCTCCATTCTTTTCTGTTTATGACATACACAACATTAGAGACTATGGAACGATATATGATTATAGTGGCAGGTGGTTCGGGAAAGCGTATGGGTAGTGATGTACCTAAGCAGTTCCTTCCCATCAACGGAAAACCAATACTTATGCATACAATTGAACGTATAAAGCAATATGATGGTAATATATCTATAATAGTCGTATTGCCGGAAGGACAAACGTCATATTGGCAACTGCTATGTCGCGAATATGAATTTGATGTGCCATGTACCATAGTTTTTGGAGGAAAGGAACGTTTTTATTCGGTGAAAAATGCACTGACGTATGTGCCCGATGGTTGTTTGGTAGGTGTACACGACGGTGTAAGACCATTTGTGTCCGACGAAACATTGGATAGGCTGTTTGAAGCAACAGAAACAAACTATGCTGTTATACCTGCCATAGCTCCACACGAAAGTGTAAGAATGGATACCGGCGACAGCAATTCGATAATCGACCGCAATATAGTAAAGCTCGTTCAAACTCCGCAAATTTTTCATTCATCGTTGCTGAAGAAAGCCTATAACACTGATTATAAACCAATATTTACCGATGATGCATCGGTGGTGGAACATGTTGTGGTCAATAAGATAAAACTAGTGGAGGGTAACAGAGAGAATATAAAAATAACCACAAGTTTCGACCTTATGATGGCCGAAGTGATATACGAAAATTACAAGTCCTGATTACCGCTCTCTTCCTTTATAATATCAAAGAGATTTATTTGAACATTGTCGAATAATCGCAGTTGGTTTTCTGGTGTCGAGTCTGCAACGGCTTTGATATTGGCAATCAGTGATTGATGAATGATTTGTTTGGCAGCTACTGCACGCGAAACACCATGCTCTTTTGCATAATGTAGCAAAAGAATGTTGTCTTTTTCAGAAAGTGTAAGTTTCAATTTCAACGTCTTTGGTGTTTTTTTTGCCTTCATTAGTTTTTTGCGTATTTATTTTCTGTTTTTGTATTATTGCTTTCGCACTCCAAAATTACAAATTAATTTGCTAATAAATAGGTATATGCTGTTGTTTGTTATCAACAATATATAGTTATAATATTGGGTTGTAATATCTTAATCTCTGATAAGCCTACGCTTGAGATGCAAAATAATAATTGTTAGAGCCTTGTCTTTCCCATGTACATACGGCTATTACATCTGCTTTTTAAGTAAAAAAGCCGTTTCCCATATAGAGAAACGGCCCAAAATACATCTTTGAAATAAGTAAGCACGCCTATATAACGCACATATTTGATATTTGTTTTGTGAAGTGTATATTTTTTTATCTATATCAAAAAAAGTGTGTAAAGGATTATGATATAGGAAAAAAACGGAAGAAATATCTGGTGGTAGATTCACAAAAAAATATTACTCTAGCGAAGCAGTAAAATGGGTAGGGACTATAGTGTTGTGGCTAAAATTCTTTATTACAGCTAATGTTCAAAAGGAAAATAAATTAGTGTTGTTCAGATATAATGTAACCAAAGGATTGTTGGGATAAATAAGATTTGCCAGTTGGATGTTAAATTTTATACCCTATCATCAATCCGTTTACAATAGGGTGCCATGAGTGTGATAATATACTGTCAATCTTTGGCCAATATATCGCCAAAAATTCCTGAAAGTCCCTCGTGATGTAGATTAAGCTACATCGAGAGGAATTTTCATCTACATAGGTGTAGGGTATTTAGATTAGAAGTTGCCTTAATAGCAGAGTTTGATAAACATAATGGTTTACTTATCTATAGAGCGAGCCTAAGACCTCCCAGAAGTATTGGATAAATTGGATGTGCGTAACTGCGTTTAGATACTCGCACATCGTTGGCATGTGAATTAGAACATCCTCCGCGTGAAACTACAAGTGCACTATAACGAGTTTCATTGTAATTAAAACTGAACTGGTCTTGACAAAATTCCTGCACATTACCACTCATGTCGTATATTCCTAATTCATTTGGCTTCTTGGTTTTTACACATTGTAAAGCATTCCTACTATTATCGTAATACCATGCCACTTCATTTACATCATTACTTCCACTATATTTGTATCCATGGCTTTTATTGCCTCCTCTAGCTGCATATTCCCATTCTGCTTCGGTAGGTATGCGAAATGTTTGACCGGTTAGTCTGTTTAGTCTGGAAATAAATTTTTGGCATTGGTCCCATGAAATATACGTTGCAGGCCATTGAAATTTTTCACCCAAAAGAATTCCGGATGGGATTTCTCCCATAACAGCTTTCCATAATTCTTGTGTTACTTCGGTTTCTCCTATCATAAAGTCGACAATGATTTCGCTATGAGCTGGATATTCACGGTCTTCGCAATCATTTTCTTGCTCCGAAGTGCATCCCATTGTGTATGTACCACCCTCTACTTTTATCATTGTAAAACTTACACCGTTTACGGTAAAAGTTTTACTCTTTTCTGCACAAGAGACTGTGGTTCCACATATAAGCAAAACCAATAGTATTTTATTTACCATTTTGATTACCATTTTCTTTCAGTTGTTGCTTTAGTTTCCGTCAATATACGGATGTATCTTTGCTATCTGTAAGAGTTGAAACTACATCCACTATAGAAAATACTATTTTCCAATTCATCGACTAATATTGTTCTTATTTTTCTCTTTTCAAATAGCTTTATATATTCAGTTGTTGTCGTATTCATTATGTTTAATTCACGCTTCAATGTTGCAATATGCTGAAGGTTATTATAATACATCGCATACAAGAATCCTACTATTTGATACAAAGATATATCTTTATTCTGAAATATACAACATTGAGTTGTAAAATAGAAAAGCTGAGAATCGCCCTGCAAAACTCTGAGATTTATGAATGTCAATCCATGCGATAGCAATAATAAAAGCATAGTAAAGACGTTATTATCAATATTCAAATCTTTATACAATGAAAAAGATTATACTTATAATAATAGGTGTAATAGGAATAATTACAGCCTGCAACAACGCGAGCAATAACAATAGAAATGTATCTACGGGCAGTTTAGAAGAAAAAGTAAGGTTTTTCCACTCTGCCACCGATAGTATTAACCATAGCAACAAAATGGATTCATCATTAATGGAGACCTTCGATTGGGAAATGGAAGAACCATTCGTCGAAAAAGGATGCACTATTTTATATCGTAACTCGTTTTTGGAATATATTGATAGTAACATATACGATGTTGAAGTACTATCATATTATCTATATCAACATGGTACTGCATTGTACGATTCCGCGCTACAGCAAAGATCATTCATTACAGTAGATGATTTATTTAAAAGCTGTAGAATGTCCGACAGCTCATTTTATAGTATTCCTTTGAAAAACATACCTCTCCAATGGTATCCAATACGATACTATAGGGGAAATCCTTATATTTATTTCGACGATATTTGCGGAATATACATCTCTCCAAAAGCAATATTTTCTGTATGTTCTGATATTGGACTATATCAATTAAAAGAAATAAAAGAACAACCCAACGGAAATTATATATTTTCCATTGTAAACGATTACAATGAAATAATTACAAGCACAATACAACTTATAGACCCCTCAATAGGTATATACTATATCGACAAAATATTAGGACATGAAGGGTTATATACCAACGATGTACACATTTCCAAATACGACATCATTTATAGTGAAGGCTATGGTTATACTGTTACTAGCGACAATATAGCCGACTCAAATAATATAGATTTATCAATACAAATAAAAAAGAAATGAAAAAGATTATACTTACGATAACAATACTTGCACAAGCAATAAGATCGATGGCACAAGAAATGCCTTGGTTTATGGAATATCAGAAGGAATCAACATACAAAGGACAAGTAAAGGAGGTAAAAGAATATTACCCCGTAATGAGAGAAGAGTCGGAATTACAAGATACTGATTACCACTTCTATACCTACTCGATAGACAGGAAACTATTATCCGAATACATAAATGATGTAGACCGCCTATGCAATTGTAAATGCTATTGGAACCACCGCTTGGATTCCATACAATGGTACGGAGATTGCTATCATGTAAATTACTTTATATACGACATCAACAACCGATTGGAAAAAATAATCTATAACGACAATGGCACGTATGACACCGTAACTATTGTATATAACCATATGGGATACCCCATATCCACCATTGGCGACGAATATAGCGAAGCAAACAAACCCTGGTTCTCATGGTACAGCTATGGAAAAATAAAAGGTATGGGCAGCGAGCATTGGTACTCGTGGTATGAGTATGACAACAAAGGACGTTTGGCAAAAAGCATAAGTAAAAGCCACACAATAACATATACTTACAACGAGTACGACGACATAGTGGAAGAACGAATATACAATAACGAGAAGTTTCCCACCGAAGCCAAACGCGTATTCACATACTCATACAAATATGACGATCATGACAATTGGATAGAAAAATATAGAAGCGATAAACTAATCATCATTAGAAAAATAATATATTACCAAGAATAATAGACCTTGGGCTTCAAAGCGGTACCTTGTGGAAAGATAGTAATGAAGAGGGTTTCTACTCGTTCGACTCTGCCATAGCAGTATTCAACAACAGCCTGCCATCAAAAGAAGAAATGGAAGAACTTGTAAATACATGTAAAAGCGAATGGGATGGTGCTAATTACAAGATAACCGGACCAAATAAGAATTACATAATATTACCGGCAGCCGATCGCATTATTGATGGCACGTACGCTGATGCCTATTCGATATGTGTACAAGGATGTATTGAACATCAACCCAAGCTCTACTATTGCAGATATGATTGCAGCATGGAATTTATGGTTCTATCCCGGCAAAATAAAAATGACAGCTTCACCATATTGGATAGGTATTTCTATTTTGTTTAGTGAAAAGAAAAAACGACTACCAGCAGACTTATGAATCTTAATCATTGAAAGGTGTACCTCTAATGGTTTGAAATAAAATTTAAAGCTATGATTCGATTCTTTATCAGAGTAAACCCAAAATAGTCGTAATAGTGATGTCTTGTGCTGAAAAAAGTTGACACAAAAGTCAACAAAAATGAATAAAGAAACCAAAAGAAAACGGAGAGAAAATTTCAAGTACGATGAGAAAATAGACATCGTGAAAAAGCACTATTTTGAGGGTGCAAGTTTAAAAGAATTGGCACGAATTTATA
>JAFWBF010000092.1 GCA_017507285.1 Bacteroidales bacterium
ATGCGTGTGGGAGTAATGCAAGAAACCAATATATCCAACAAAACCCACGGCACCACAGAAATACTTGAAAATGGAGACCGCATTTGGCGCGTAACCATCGAATCCAAAGGAGCCACTTTTATGTTTCCTTGTTTCAAAACCTTCGATATTCCTGCAGGAGCAGAATTGTTTGTTTATGATGCTTCGCAAGAATTTGTTATAGGCAAGTTTACTATGGAAAGTGCTCTACCCGGAGGTGAATTCTACACTCAATCATTGCCAGGCGAAAGAATAACTCTTGAATATTACGAACCGGCCGAAGTGGCAGGAATGGGAACAATAGAAATCAACGAGGTTGGACATGGGTACAAAGATATGTTTACCATGATGGAGAAAGAGAAAGGTCCTCATGGCCATGCCGATGGCACATGCCACATCAACGTAGTATGCGAAGAAGGCGATGCATGGCGCGACCAAATACGCTCGGTAGTACACTATCAAACAGTTGCCGGAGGTGGTGTATATATGTGCTCGGGTGCATTGGTAAACAACACTGCCAACGATAAAACCAATTACATACTCTCGGCTTACCACTGTCAAGATTTACCGGTAGATATTACTCGTTTTGTAGTTTATTTCAACTACCAAACCAGTGCATGTATAGGCAATAGTGGTACACACAACAATAGTGTTATAGGTGCCGATATTGTAGCCAAGTTTTCGGCTAGCGACTTTATGCTTATGAAGCTACGCACAGCCATCCCCGACCGATATGAAGTATTCTATGCCGGATGGACACGCTCTACCGGAACGCCTTCTATAGGTGCAGGTATACATCACCCCGGTGGTGACTGGAAAAAGATAAGCATACCAAATCGTGTACAAAGCAGCGACGCAAACCTATGGGCAGTACAATGGATACCGGGCGATAACAACAAGGGTGTAACTGAACAAGGTTCGTCGGGATCGCCATTATTTGATGGTAATGGCCGTATATGTGGACAATTATATGCTGGTAGTAGTGCTTGCGATGTATTGGACCAACCTTCATCCTTATATGATGTATATGGCAAACTATCAAGATCGTGGACTGGCGGAAATTCCGAGGCTCGTCGTTTATCAGATTGGTTAGACCCAATAGGAACCGGCGTAACATATATCGATGGTATAAACTGGGACTATAGTCCAGACTCGTCAGTAGGTATAAACCACGCTGTAAATATCAACAATATGAATGTATACCCCAACCCTTCAAACGGAGTATTCAACATAGATATCAACGAGATGGGAACTGCACAATGCACTATATACGACATGATGGGACGACAAGTATATTCATCACAAATAATGCTTACATCAACAAGTTACCAATTGAATGCCGAAGTATTGAAAGAAGGTACATATATATTGGAAATAATTGCCAACGGCAAAAAATATAACAAAACTGTGATAGTAAGATAAACAATAAAAAATATACAAACCAAACAATCCATTAAGAGATACAGCACAGATGCTGTATCTCTTAATTATATAAACACGAAATAGTTATGACACAAACACCATTGGAACTTGCCGACAAATACATCAACAATACCGGCACATCTGTATTCCTTACCGGCAAAGCCGGTACCGGAAAAACCACATTCCTACGCCATATATGTCAAACTACCAACAAACGCTGTGTGGTGGTGGCACCCACCGGCGTGGCAGCCATCAACGCCAATGGTGTAACAATACATTCGTTCTTCCAACTTCCCTTCACTCCTTTCCTACCATCGCTGAAGAATGTGCTATCGGAATATTCGATAAACAAGCAGCATGTACGCAAAGAAAAAGTAGAAATAATACGCACCTTAGATCTTCTAATAATAGACGAGATAAGTATGGTACGTGCCGACCTTTTAGATGCCATAGACGATAGGTTGCGTAGATACCGACGTTCACAACGTCCCTTTGGCGGTGTACAACTACTGATGATTGGCGACCTGCAGCAATTGCCTCCGGTAGTGAAAGACGATGAATGGGAACTGATGAAACAGGTGTACCCTTCGCCCTTCTTCTTCAACAGCAAGGCTCTGCAAAGAACTCCTTTTATAACCATAGAACTAAAAACCATATTCCGACAAACAGACAGCCAATTTATAAACCTGCTAAACAATATACGTCAGAACAAATTTGACAACAATACTCTGAATCTGCTAAACACCCGATACCAACCAAATTTCCAACCCGACGACTCTGAAGGCTATATAAGACTAACCACTCACAACCATCAAGCACAAGCAATAAACACTTCGAAACTAGAAAGTATAACCAAGGAAAGTTACTCGTTTGAAGCCATTATTGAGGGAAATTTTCCGGAATACTCCTACCCTACCGACCAAACACTTACACTGAAAGAGGGTGCACAAGTAATGTTTGTACGCAACGACTCATCGGCCGAAAAGAAATACTACAACGGAAAAATAGCAACAATAACAAATATATCGGACACGAACATAGAAGTAATAGACCGAGAAGGCAAGACCATAGAGGTAAAACGCGACAGATGGGAAAACATAAAATACACAATCAACAAGGATAGCAAAGAAATAGAAGCCGAGGTTGATGGGGCGTTTATACAATACCCTCTCAAACTAGCATGGGCTATAACCGTACATAAAAGCCAAGGGCTCACTTTCGAAAGAGCCATAATAGATGTAGGGTCGGCATTTACATACGGGCAGGTATATGTGGCTCTAAGTCGTTGCAAAAGTTTCGAAGGTCTTGTGCTAAGCTCGCAAATAACACCTCAATGTTCTTTCAGCAACAACGATGTGGAAACATTCAACAGCAATATTCCCTCACACGAATACGCCGAAAGCAACCTTTACAATGCCAAAAGCCAATTCTTTTTCGACAATTTGCTGGAACTTTTCGACTTCTCTGCTTTGCAGAAGAACATCAACGAGCTGTACAGCATTGCAACTTTCAACCTAAGCAAAATATACCCTAGCCAAACCGACGAACTTGCCAACATACAAAAAGAAATAACAGAGCTACTGGTAGTGGCCGAACGTTTTGTAGGACAAATAAACAAAATACGCCTGCAAACCAACAACGATACCGGCAACAAACATCTGCATGAACGAGTAAACAAAGGCTGCGAATACTTTCTATCTCAACTCAAACCCATTGCCGAAAGACTACAGCCAATATTTGGTTTGGATATAGACAACAAGGAGACAGCCAAAAACTACAACAAAACCTCAGATGCTATTGACGAAATAATACGTATAAAAACAGCCACACTTACAGCAAGCCTCCCGATGTTTGATGTGGAACAATACATAAAAAGCAAAAACACTTCGCTACTAACCAAAGAAGAGAAAAACAAAAAGAAAACCCGAACCATAACCATTGTGAGCGACAACAGCTACACCAACGAACTTATAGACATACTGAAAGATTGGCGTAGCGAACGCAGTCTTGAACTAGATAAACCGCCTTTCTTTGTTATGCACCAAACTACATTGGTTGAGATTGCCAAAGCTATGCCTCAAACCAAAGAGGAACTATTAGATATAGAAGGATTTGGCAAAAAGAAATATGAAAACTATGGCGAAGAAATACTACAAATGATATCCGACTTTTGCGAGGCCAACAACATTGAACGCAGACAGACAACAATAGAAATTGACAGTACTACTCCCCTCAAACCCAAGGAAAAGCCCAACACATACCTTGTTACGCTCGAACTATTCCGCCAAGGCAAAAGCACTGAAGAAATAGCAGCCGAACGCGAAATGGCAACAAGCACGATAGAAGGACACTTGAGCAGATTTGTAGAATCGGGCGAAATAGATGTACACTCATTGGTTGGCGATGAAGAGCTGTCTGCACTTGTCCCCTATTTTAGCGAAAATATAGATAGCCTTCTACGAGAAGCATTCGAGCACTTCGAATCGAAATACTCCTATGGAACACTGCGTATTGTACAAAGCTATTGCAAATACAAAAAAGATAAAGGCTCATAGTTTGGCACTGAAAACAGTTTACATTTCCATATATATCCCAAACGAATTATCCCATATATGTTAGCAGCGTAACATATATGGGATAATTCGTTAAGGTATATTAGATAATTTGCTAACTAATATAGGTTATTTCCGCTACTTGCATATAACCTTGCGAACGGCTATGCCTTCGGGCAGTGTTATGCGAAGGGTGTAGTAGCCTTTGGTTAGTTTGGATAAGTCTAGTATATGTTTGTTTTCTAGTACCATGATGGTTTTGCCAACGGCATCTATTACTTCTACTTTCATTACATCAGTGCGGCTTAGGGTTATGATGCCACTTGTTGGGTTGGGATGTAGTTCAACGGGTATAGAGCTGTCTATATCGGCAATATCGTTATTTCCGGTGGTGGTGAA
>JAFWBF010000093.1 GCA_017507285.1 Bacteroidales bacterium
ATCCGCGTAGGCGAAGCATTGCCAAACGGCGTTGCTGCTGCCGAAGCATCGCTTATAGACTTTATGGAAGCCTACAATGTAAACCTTATGAACCCAATAGTATTGGTAGGTATATTTATCGGAGCTATGATGGCTTTCTTGTTCTGCGGTTTAACTATGAACGCTGTAGGTCGTGCCGCTCAAAAAATGGTTGAAGAAGTACGTCGCCAGTTCAGCACTATAAAAGGAATACTTGAAGGAAAAGCCGAACCAGATTATGCTCGTTGCGTATCTATCTCTACCAAAGGTGCTCAACAAGAAATGTTGTTCCCATCGTTGTTGGCCATCATCGTTCCTATCGTTACAGGTTTGGTACTTGGTGTTGCCGGTGTGTTGGGATTGCTTATCGGAGGTTTGAGTGCCGGATTTGTATTGGCAGTATTTATGGCCAATGCAGGTGGTGCATGGGACAACGCTAAGAAATATGTTGAAGAAGGAAACTTTGGTGGTAAAGGTAGTGATTGTCACAAAGCAACAGTTGTGGGCGATACAGTGGGCGACCCATTCAAAGATACAGCCGGTCCTTCGTTGAACATCCTTATCAAACTTATGTCGATGGTAAGTATCGTTATGGCAGGTTTGACTGTAACATGTCACTTATTATAAAAGAAACGCTATAAGACTTTGATATAACCAAGAGCCTGAAAGCATTGCTTTCGGGCTCTTTTTTTTGTAGTTTTTCGAGTCGACACCTCGGCGTCGACGAGTCGAGTCGACGAGGTGGCGGAGTCGAGTGGTAGTACACAGTGGAGTCGACTCGGAGACGACAAGCGGTCGACTCGGCGAAGCCAACGAGTCGACTCGGCAAAATGGCGACCGTAACTATGGCACTTCTCTCTCCAAACCATGCGGTTTACGACCCAAAAGTGCAATACTTTTACCCCCTAACTCCCATACTTACGTACCCTAAGTATGGGAGTTACAAATATTATATCGTGCGAATGCAATTCGTCCCTACAATTATCCGCCTGCATATCCGTACGGCGTATCGCATACGCCCCCTTACATACGCCTCTCTGCCTCACTACACAGATTTACCTCCCTCGTGATGTAGATAAAAATTCATCGTGATGAAAATTTATCTACATCACGAGAGAGATTTATTTTCTACGTGATAAAAAAAGTATCCTACGGCGAAAAATATTTCAAACCATAACACTCTGTTGAACAAAGTTATACAACTCATAATTGAAAGTTACATACTTTTTTTGAAAAAAATATTTGGCAGTTAAAAATAAATCTGTAATCTTGCGAAGGTTTTTATCGACACAAAAATAGAAAATATATGAAAAAAACATTAATGAAAAAGCCCTATTGGCGTTGGCTGCAGTAGGAATACTAAGCATTAGCAGGTGCGAAAAAGAAGAAAATGAAACTGAAGTAGAAAAAAAAGAAATCTGTAATGAGTCTCATTGTCAAGCAGAAAACCCTCTCACTGAACTGGAATGGCTTAGAAATATATGACAATTCTGATGTTGCTCTTACAGTATATAGCTGCAAATACAAAATAGGTACTGATACGATAGATAAAGATGGCTTTGTTATAGAGTGTGGTTTTAGAGACCTTTATGATTGTGAAGGAAATCTTTTGACTATTCTTCAAGGGGATTTTGTTGCTCCGGATACTAATTATAATGTTGATTACAATTCCTTTCAAGTAATATATGATAGTTTTTATTTATGATTTTTTATTAGCATATTTATGCTTTTAGGAATTATGGTTAATACCATTTGTGCTCAACCATTAAAGGCAACTTCGACGAAGTTCAGGCACTCCCAAAACACTTGTAAAGTAATTTTTAGAAACAATCTATACAATATATTATACCTATCTGCCGTTAATAGCATATACTCAAAAGGTGGTAAGCTACCACCAAAATAGGTGGTATTTAACATACGACACGATGAAAGACATAGAAGAAATATACAAAAAATGGCAGTCGCTACTTCCGCTTAGCGATAAAAAACAGGCTCAACTTGCCCGAAAATTCACGGTGGAATATAACTACAACTCCAACCATATAGAAGGCAATACACTTACTTATGGTCAAACGGAGCTACTACTTCTTTTTGGCAAAGTGAGTGGTGAAGCCGATATGAAAGATTTCGAAGAGATGAAAGCCGGCAATGTAGGGCTGAAAATGATAACTGAGGTAGTAAAGGAAAAGCAACCTCTTACCGAAACATTTATCCGTCAGCTTCATCATACTCTTTTGCGTGAAGATTATACTGTGTACACTACATTGCCGGGCGGTATACAATCGAGCTATGTGGTTCATGCGGGACGATACAAGACACGCCCCAACAGCGTTATCACCCGCTATGGCGAGCGTTTTGAATATGCTTCGCCCGAAGAAACACCGGCTTTGATGCACGATTTGGTACAATGGTACAATGATGCTGAAAGTAGTGGCAACTACACCGCTGTGGAATTGGCGTCGCTATTCCATTATAGGTACATACGTATCCACCCTTTCGAAGACGGCAACGGACGCATTGCCCGCCTAATGGTAAATTACATACTTTCTAGACATGGATGGCCTATGATAGTGGTGCGTAGCCGCAACAAGCATTCTTATTTGGAAGCATTACACCAAGCGGACCTTATTGTGGGTCACTCTCCTTCCGATGGTGCACAGGCTTCGCTAAGAGAAATACGACATTTTCATACGTATTTCACCAATCTTGTCAAAACAGAGATACAGGCAGATATTGATTTTATAACCAAAGCCTCCGAAAATGTTTGGTGGTACGATGGTCAGATTGTTACTTTCAGAAGTGCCAATACCTCAAAGATACTGGTGGCATTGCAAGAAAAACCCGGCATTAGCTACAACGAACTGACCAAGATAATAGGTATCAACACTTCGGCTATACAGAAACAAATCAACAATCTGCTATCGAAAGGCTATATCCAACGTAGGGACTCGGACAAGCAATGGCATGTGTTGATTACTCCAACGGTTTAAGGAATTAGAAAAATACACTTAATGTTTATATAGACAAAATTATAAAATGAAAATAGTTAGTTGGAATTGTAGAGGTGGTTTTCGTAAAAAAATAGAAGAGATAATTTTCTTGAATGCTGATATTTATATAATTCAAGAAAGTGAAAACCCAGATAATTATCCCAAATTAAAAAATAGAATAAAGACCTATTTTTATATTGGAGAAAATGATAAACATAAAGGTGTATTGATATTTACATTGAATGAAAATATAGCACTTAAACATGCAGGTTGGGAAGATTTTTATAGGAGGTTCTTTATCCCAGTAGTAGTAAACAATAGTTTTATAGTTGTCGGTTTATGGGCTTGTAATCCTTATATCCATGAACTTTATTTTTATCTTCGGCTGATTAAACGCTATTTTACTGATATGCCTATAGTATTTATGGGTGATACAAATAGCAATAAACAATTTGACCATAAACACAATAGAGAAGGTAATCACAGCGATACGATAAGATTACTAAATAGTTGGGGATATGAATCGATGTATCACTATTTTAGTGGAGAAGAACAAGGAAAGGAAACTGTTCCTACATTTAGAATGCACAACCACAAAGACAAGCCATATCACATTGATTTTTGCTTTGCGAAGCCAAAGTTTGTAAAGCATTTCGAGATAATAACCGAAAAAAAGTTTGAGACATATAGCGACCATAATCCTTTGTCGATTGAGCTTACTGATGATTTATAAACTAAATAAAGTATATTTATTAATAGTATACGCTAAATAGGTGGTATTTAATACTTCTCGCATTAAACCCAAATAGATTTTTATGACTGATAGTATGTAATTATGGAACATATAATTATTGTTCAATAGATTGTACCTTGATTTTTCTAATGACAG
>JAFWBF010000094.1 GCA_017507285.1 Bacteroidales bacterium
CAACTCATCGGCAAGCCAGTTGATGATTTTTTGGTCAAAGTCGTCGCCACCAAGGTGAGTGTTACCGTTGGTAGATTTTACTTCAAACACACCGTCGCCAAGTTCAAGAATAGAAATATCAAAAGTACCACCACCAAGGTCGAATACTGCAACATTCATATCTTTGTTCTTTTTGTCCAAACCGTAAGCAAGAGCAGCTGCAGTAGGTTCGTTGATAATACGACGTACTTTCAATCCTGCTATTTCGCCGGCTTCTTTGGTAGCTTGACGTTGAGCATCGTTGAAGTAAGCAGGCACTGTAATAACAGCTTCGGTTACTTCTTGACCTAAAAAGTCTTCGGCAGTTTTTTTCATTTTTTGCAAAATCACAGCCGATATTTCTTGCGGAGTGTATAAGCGACCTTGTATATCCACGCGAGGAGTGTTGTTATCACCTCTTACTACTTTGTAAGGAACTGAAGAAACTTCACCAGCTATTTGGTCGAAAGTTTCGCCCATGAAACGTTTGATGGAATAAACAGTATTGTGAGGGTTTGTGATAGCTTGACGCTTGGCAGGGTCGCCCACCTTACGTTCGCCATTTTCCAAAAAACCTACTATTGAAGGGGTTGTTCTATGTCCTTCGCTATTTGCAATAACTACGGGTTCGTTACCTTCCATTACTGCTACACAACTATTAGTTGTTCCTAAGTCAATTCCGATTATTTTTCCCATTTTATTTTTATATTATATTATTATTCTATATTTATTATATTGTTTTCTGTTTATACATAGCATCAAATTATGTGCCAAACCGTAAAAAATGTTTCTCTTCCCTATTTTGTCATGTTTTAAAACAAAAGAAAGTCCTTTTTTGTTTTCCGTATGACATTTTGTCAGACTCATATATCCATCTGTATGACTTATGGCACTATTAAAATCCATTTCTCACTTATCCAAATCCACCGCATAAATCATTTTATTTTACACCCTACTATCAATTGCTTTATGATAGGGTATAACATCAACGACAATATACCATAAATCGCAACCTTATATATGAGTTATTTTTCCATCACGAGGGAGATAAAATTACATCACGAAGAAAATTTATCTAGTACGTGATACCGACAAATCTTCCTCGCGAGGGAATTTTCATAATCTCTCAATGCAACATATAATATATATGTATACCTTTTGCCAAGCCATATAAACAAAGACTTTCCTTGTCTGTTATCATATTCAAAACTTGATGGTTTTATACAAACAATAATTCTTATGCGTTATTTTTATTCTTTTTGCTATATATGTCTATTGCTGCTACCTAACCAACGGTCGAGTGGGCAAGATATAAGTTTTTCGGAATCGCTAAATCAGGTTTATACCAACAGCAATGTTTTGCGGATAGCCGAAAACGAACGAGCCAAAGCCAAAAGTATTCACCAAAGTCTCAACTCGTCGTGGTTTCCCACTATTGCAGCCACCGGTAGCTACACATGGATGTCTGATAAGATTGAGGTAACTCAAGAATATAAAAGCCTGCTTGAGCCATTTGATAGCTACTTCAACAAAAATATTATCACACAAACCATTGGCAATACCATACATAATTTTTTGGGCAATACCACCTTCAGCGTACCTATAATGGACCAAAACTGGGCATCGATAGATGCTGCAATAGTATATCCGATATTCACCGGCGGACGACGTATATACGCCAACGCTATTGGCAAAGAGATAGAAAACATTGGAACATTGGGCGAGCAAGAAACACGGGCCACAATATTTCTACTATGGGTTGAGACCTACTACGGTCTGCAACTAAGTATCGAAAACGAAAAAGTTAGAAAAGAAAACCTTCAAGCATTAAGCAACCACTACCGCGAAGTATTGGCATTCAAAGCCAACGGCATGACCAATGAGATGGACTGCCTGATAGCCCAAGTGGCTGTAGAAGATGCCGAAAGACAATGGAAAGCAGCAAAAAAAAACACATCAATAGTGCAATATCGCTTTTACCAAATGCTTGGTCTAGACAGCACTTGCAACTACAACACCTCATCGCCACTATTTATACATAGCAGCATCCCTTCACTAGAATGGTTTATTGCCCAAAGCCACAACGCACCTCTACTGCAAGCAATGAAAGCCAAAGAAACAATTGCCAACAAAAATGTAAATATAGCAATAGCCGACTACTTTCCTACCATTGCCATCTTTGGCAAACAAACATTGATGTCATACAACATACCCAAAAACCTTATGCCACCCACAATAGTGGGAGCTTCGCTGGTATGGAACATATTTGACGGACTGCAACGCGAAAGAAAAATAAAACAAAGCAAAATAGATGTAGCTATAAGCAACAACCAATACAACGAAGCACAAAAACAGCTAACTACCGCAATACACAAAGCCTATTACGAACTGGAAAACGCCAAAGAAAGTATAAACACCCTTGGCAGCACCATAGCCATGACCGACGAACTGATACGAATACGCAAAGCTGCATACAAAGAAGGTATGGCTACCACCACCGAAGTAATTGATGCACAAACAGCCAATGCCAAAGCAAAACTTATGCTTATGGCAGAATACTATCGCTACGATATGATGTTGGCAACATTGGTATCGCTATGCGGAATACCTCAACACTTTGAAAAATGGAGCAACCAACAATAACCTAAAAAACAATAATATCATGACAAAGATAAACAAAGCCGGAATAATAATATTTGCAAGCATATTGGTTTTGCTTGGAGGAATATCACTATGGGGAATACTTGTAGACAAAGAGAACGAGATAATGCTACAAGGACAGATTGAATGCACAGAAATAACTGTATCAGGCACCCTGCCGGGGCGTGTGGCTCAATACTATGTAGAGGAAGGCGAACATGTAGAGGAAGGCGACACACTAGTGATAATACATTCACCCCAAGCCGAAGCCAGATATAACCAAGCTCGGGCTTTGGAATCGGCTACTTTGGCACAAAACGAAAAAATAGATGCCGGCACTCGCATACAACTCATAAACATGGCAAAAGAAGTATGGAGCAAAGCCAAAGCCGACTTAGAGCTAGCCAAAACAACACGCCAAAGAATGATAAACCTGTACAACGACAATGTAATAACCCTTCAACGCAAAGAAGAGATGGAAGCGCTATACCAATCGGCAGTAGCCGAAGAACGAGCAGCATACTACCAATACGAAATGGCAAAACTGGGAGCACAAGACGAGGACAAAGCCACATCCTACTCGCTGGTGATGGCTGCCCAAGGAACGGTGGAAGAAGTAATGTCGGTACTAAAAGATGGGGCTTTAACATCGCCGGTGGCGGGCGAAATAGCAAAAAAATATATCAACGAAAGCGAGCTGGTAGGTGTAGGCACTCCTCTGCTAAGCATAGTCCTTACCGGCAAGGCATACTTGGTAATAAACGTAAGGGAAGACCTTATGCCACACTTCAAGATGGGTAAAACAATATATGCAAACATACCGGCCATAAACAAAAAGAATGTGCCTTTCAAGATTAATTACATAAGCCCTTTGGGTAGTTTTGCTACATGGAAATCAACAAAAGAAAAAGGAAGCTACGACCTAAAAACATTTGAGATACACGCCACACCTACAGCAAAAGTTGAAGACTTGCGTCCCGGAATGTCGGCACTTATAAATATAAAACAACAATAACAGCCACAACCATACATCAAACCCAAAACATGACACCATTCATAGCCACAGCACGTCGCGAAACAAAACGAATATTTTGCAACCCAACATATTGGTTTGCAACATTGATATTGCCGCTATTTATACTATCGGTTATGGCAACCATGTTTGGCAACGGACTTATACGGGAACTACCGGTAGGTATAGTAGACAACGACAACAGCCAACTATCACGTTCAATGGTTCGCCATATCGAAGCCGTTCCCGAACTACATGTAACAAAGATATATTCCAACACAGCCGAAGCCCAAACCGACATGCAAGCCAAAAAGATATACGGCTACATGTATATATGCAAAGATTTTGAACGCAACATAAAAGCCAATCGCAAAGTGGAATTACCTTTTTACTATCATTTTGCACTGCTAAGTGTGGGTGGCGAAGTACTGAGCGGATTCTACTCCTACTTGGTGGATTTTGCAACACTGCCCTTACACGAAACAGCTCAAAAGCTAAATATCGACAAAGAAAAAGCCAATATAATAGCTATGCCGGTAACGGCAGACTTTCATCCTCTGAACAATCCGTCGCTTGATTATATCATTTATTTATCATACCCTTACTTTTATGTTATACTACAAATACTTATTTTGCTAACCATAGCCTACTGTATAGGTCGCGAATTTAAGGAAAATAGTGCCTCTATGTGGTTGACCACGGCAGGAAACAACCGCATAGTGGCACTGTATGGCAAACTTACGCCCTACTTTGTGATATACTCCATAATAAGTTGTTTTGCCAATGTGATACTATTTAAAACACTTGAGATTCCAATAGAATCAAGTATTTTGGCAGTTTCGTTGACAAGCATTCTGTTTGTAGCGGCCACTATATCGGTATCGGTATTTATATTCAGCATTCATCCCAAACTTGCATCAATCATTGGTTTTATATCCATGTTTGGCTCGCTCGGTGCCACTATGGTAGGCGTTACATTTCCCGTACAGGCCATGCCCACAGTGGTAGAATGGGCATCATACCTATTTCCGGCAAGGCATTTCACGGTGCTAAGCCAAAACTTGTGCTACGAAGGATTAAACCTCGCCTACACTTGGCCACACTATGCCACACTAGTACTTTTCTGTCTACTACCTTTTATAGCATCACTTAAAATACTACCATCTAAACTAGTAAACAACAATATTAAAGTATCCAACAACCAATGACAACTATACGCCAAATATTAGCCACTACTATATGCGAATGGAAACACATTGCCACCAATATATCCATCCTATTGGTTATGATTGGAGGCAATATCGGCTATGGATTTCTATACAATTATATGTACAACCCCAACACTGTAAAAGAAGCTCCTATAGCTGTTGTAGATATGGCCGGCGACGTATTGAGCCATACTTTTATACAAAACCTCGATGCCACAGAGCAGGTTTCGGTGGCTTATACCATACCCGACTATGCCAAAGCCGAAGAACTACTTAGAGACAGAAAGATAGTAGGCTTCCTATACCTTCCACAAAATTTCTCTAAATTGGGGTCGAACTACAATCATAGCAACATTATGGCCTACGGCTCTACCCTATCCTTTCTAGACTTCCTTATGCTACAAGAAGCCACCACTTATACCCTTTTGGATTTCAACGCCATGCTACGCCCATTGTATGTGTCGCAACTACCCGACAAACAGAAATACGCCTTGGCTCAACTTCAACCCATAGAAGTAATACCCTCTCCCCTTTTCAACGTCACCGAAGGCTATGGAACATACCTTATACCGCCGGTGCTTATGCTGATAATATTCCAAACAATGATGATATGCATAAGTATATCAGCGGGCGAAGAGAGGGAAAGTAAACACCTACACAACATAAAAATAAACACCTTTACCTACAACAAAAGTTTAACGCTTGTAGTAGGCAAAACCATAGCCTACACAAGTATCTACAGCATAATATCGCTATTCATGTTGGGGTTA
>JAFWBF010000095.1 GCA_017507285.1 Bacteroidales bacterium
GATAGACATATCGGATGTCGAACCATCTCGACTATACATTCTACTATGTTGCATACTGTATTGGACAGACAATATTAGCCCCGATAGTTCCATAAGAACAAATATCATACATCTGTTAAAAAACAACAAAAACATAGACCCTTCGGCTATGGGATTTCCTGCAAACTGGAAAGAAGAACCTCTATGGAAAGATTAGAACTTAAGCACATCTACAAAAAAAGGCACAAAGGCCGGCGGCAAAGGGGGTGATAGAAGGCTGTGCATAGTGGCGTATTGAGCAATAGACAGTCGTTTATTGGCGGCAGAAAACAGTGATATATTGCTTAAAAAAATGCCGATATTGACGCTTATTATAGGCCAATGGGGGTGGTGTAGGGCAAGAAATAGAGCATATTAGCACCGGAAAATGCAACGATATATATTTGTAATACAACCAATAGCAATAATAATAAAAATATTCTTTCCGGCAATGAAAAATAATGTGTATCTTTGCAAATTGAAAAAAACGTCAAAACACATATATGGAAATTGCTATAATTGGCTACGGCAAGATGGGAAAAGAGATTGCCGAAATTGCAGAAGAACGAGGGCACGATGTGTCCGTTGTAATTGATAGTTCAGATGATTGGATGGAGAAAATCGACGAGCTGCGCGATTGCGATATTGCTATCGATTTCTCGACCCCCGACGCCGTTGTCGATAATATTTTTAAGTGTTTCAACATCAACATACCTATTGTTGTAGGTACCACCGGCTGGCACGACCAGTTGGAAAATGTGGTACACGACTGCTTGCAACGCGAACAAAGCTTGTTTGTAGCCTCCAACTTCAGCATTGGTGTAAACATCATGTTTGACATCAATAGGAAACTGGCCAAAATCATGAACAGCCACCCCGAATATGACGTAAGCATAAGCGAAACCCACCATATCCACAAGCTGGACGCTCCCAGTGGCACCGCCATAAGCCTTGCCAACGACATTATCGAAGAGCTGGAGCATAAGGAAGAGTGGGTGCTTGGCGAAGCCGATTCGGCTACCGAGCTGCCTATAGTGGCACATCGCGAAGGCGAGGTGCCGGGCATACACGAGGTGAAGTACGACTCGATGGTAGATACAATATCCATACGCCATAGTGCCAAATCAAGAAAAGGGTTTGCGTTGGGAGCTGTGGTGGCTGCCGAATACCTGCTGGGCAAGAAAGGCTACTACACTATGGCCGACATGCTGAACCTTGGGTAGGAAAGGCCAACATAGATAGCGGGATGGTACAGCCCTATTGTTTTTAGTTTGTAATAACATTATAAGCATAAAAGTAGCAGATGAAAGCAAACAGATTACAATCAAAACGCATTGGTCTTGCAATACTAACGTTGCTGATGCTTGTGGCTGTATTGCTGTCGCTTATGGTGGGTGTGAGCCATTTTACGATAGGCGAAATATTTTCAATAATAGGTCAATGCTTTTCGGCCGAGGGCGAAACCTCTGTGGCCGACACCGTGTTTTGGAACCTTAGGATGCCTCGAGTAGTTCTATGCCTTCTGGTAGGTGCAGCCCTATCGGTATGCGGTGCATCGTACCAATCCATATTTCGCAACCCTCTTACAGACCCCTATATCCTGGGCATATCGTCGGGAGCATCGCTTGGAGCTGCCATATCCATACTTATGGGGTGGGAGTCTACCCTTGTTGGCATTGGAGCCACAGCCCTTGCCACAGCCCTGCTAACGGTACTGCTTATCTACAAAATAGCATCGATAGGCAACCGCATGCACACCTCTACCCTGCTGCTTACCGGTGTGTGCTTCACCTTCCTTATCACGGCAGTAATATCGTTTCTGATGGTGCTTAACCAAGACAAGATGGAACGCATAATATTTTGGACCATGGGCAGTTTTGCCACAGCCTCGTGGAGCGATGTGGTGGCGGTGGCCCCATGTGTGGTGGTAGGTATATGTGTGGCTATATACTACAGCAAGGATTTGAACCTGCTGCTGGTAGGTAGCGAAACGGCCAAAAGCCTTGGTGTGGATGTGGAGAAGATAAAAAAACATTTGCTGTTTTTTACCACTCTTATGGTGGCTTTTGCCGTATCCAGCTGTGGCGTTATAGGTTTTGTGGGACTTATAGTGCCCCACTGCATACGCCTGGTGGTAGGGCCGGACAATAGGCTGGTGATACCCTACTCCATATTTGTTGGCGGTACATTCCTTCTGGTATGCGACACCCTGGCACGCACAGTGCTGCAACCGGCCGAACTGCCGGTGGGAAGCATAACGGCACTGGCAGGGGCACCAATGTTTATATATCTATTGTATAAAAGCAAAAAACAATTGTAGGCAATGATAGAAGTCAAGAACCTTTCGTATGCGTATGGCAAAAAACAGATACTTAACGATATGAGCTTTGGTATAGCCAAAGGCGACTTCTGTGCCATAATGGGTCCAAACGGTTGCGGCAAGACCACATTGCTCAAATGTATTGCCAATCTTTTGCCCGTAAAAGCCAACACTGTATTCATCAACGGCAAGGACTCTACCTCATACACCATAAAGATGCTGGCCCGGCAGATAGCTTTTGTGCCACAACATACACCTCAAGACTTTGAATTTTCGGCTTTCGAAACAGTGCAAATGGGTCGCAACCCCTACCAGACCCACCTGCAAAACGAGTCGCAAAAGGATTGGGACATAGTGGAAGAATGTATGAAACAGACCAACACATGGCACCTGCGGTTTGCCCCACTATCCGAAATGAGCGGTGGCGAGAAGCAGAGGGTGCTGCTGGCAAGGGCTCTGGCACAACAAACACCTATAATGCTGCTGGACGAACCCCTGTCGAACCTAGACATATCGCACCAGTTTGAGATAATAAAACTGCTACGCAACATAAGCCTAAACGAAAAGAAAACAATACTGCTCATAGTCCACGACCTGAACATGGCCATGCGCTACTGCCAAAGCCTGCTACTGCTACACAACCGCAACATTGTGTACCACGGCGACATAAACAAAGGGCTTACGCCACAAAACATTAAGGACTACTTTGGTGTTGATGCCATAAAAGAAAACATCAACAACCAACCACAAATCATATACAAATAAATAATACTACAAATGGAAGAAAAGAACACATACATAAAATCATTACTAAAAATATTTGCCAAGAACCCTTTCGAGGCACTGAACTACAAGCAGGTGGCTTCCAGAATGGGTGCCTTCGACAAAGGCTCGAGAAAGATGGTTGCCGACACGGTACTATCACTGGCCGAAGAAAAGATACTGATAGAAGAACGCAAAGGCAAATACAAGATAGATCCCAAATACATCAACGATGACCTTCTGCCACAAAACTATGTGGTGGGCACCATTGATATGAAGCAGACAGGCAAAGCCTACGTGATACCCAACAACGACACGATGGAAGACATAATGATTTCGGCCAACAACACCCGCCATGCCCTACACGGCGACACGGTGAAGGTGCTCCTCTTCCCTGCCCGTCGCATGCACAAGCAGGAAGGTCAGGTGGTGGAAATAATACAAAGGGCCAAAACCCGTTTTGTGGGTCGCATACAGCTGCAAAACCATTTTGCTTTTCTTATACCCGACAACAAGAGTATGGCGGTAGACATATTCATACCGCTGGAAAACCTATGCAACGCCCGCAACGGCGACAAAGCATTGGTGGAAATGACCGAATGGCCCAAACACCTCAACAACCCCGTGGGCAAGGTGGTGCAGGTGCTGGGTAAACCCGGCGACAACAATGTGGAAATGCAATCGATACTGGCTGAATTTGACTTCCCGCTTTCGTTTCCAAAAGAGGTGGAGAAAGCCGCCGAAAAAATATCAATGGAGATACCCGCCGAGGAGATAGCCCGCCGAAAAGATTTCCGACATATAACCACTTTCACTATAGACCCTGCCGATGCCAAGGACTTTGACGACGCCCTCTCGTTTCGCAAGCTGGACAACGGCAACTACGAAGTGGGTGTACACATTGCCGATGTGTCCCACTATGTGGTAGAAAACGGAGCCATAGACCACGAGGCCTACAACCGCGGAACATCGGTATACCTTGTGGATCGCACCATATCCATGCTGCCCGAACGCCTATGCAACGGCGTATGCTCCCTGCGTCCCAACGAGGACAAACTGTGCTTCTCGGCTGTGTTTGAGATGACCGACAATGCTACGGTGGTAAACCAATGGTTTGGCAAAACGGTAATCAACTCCGACCTCCGCTTCAGCTACGAAGAAGCACAAGCGGTGATAGAAACCGGACAAGGCAACCTAAGCGAAGAGATACTGAAACTAAACGCCATGGCAACCATACTGCGAGAACAACGATACAAAGATGGTGCCATAAACTTCGACACCAAAGAGGTGAAATTCATCCTGGACGACAACGCCAAACCCATAGGCGTATACACCAAAGAGGCCAAAGAAGCCAACTTCCTTATCGAAGAATTTATGCTGCTAGCCAACAGAAGTGTGGCCGAACATATAGGTAAGGTAAAGGATCGCAAAAAAACCCGAACATTCGTTTACCGCGTACACGACGAGCCTAACCCCGAAAAGCTGGGCACATTCGTACAGTTTGTAGCCAAGCTGGGCTACAAGATAAGGACCACTTCGCGTAAAAGCCTTGCCGACTCGTTCAACAAACTATTTATAGACATCGAAGGCAAAGGCGAACAAAACATGATAGACTCCATAGCCATACGCACCATGTCGAAGGCCTACTATTCGACCGACAACATAGGACACTACGGCTTGGGATTCCCCTACTACACACACTTTACATCGCCCATACGTCGCTATCCCGACCTAATGGTGCACCGCCTGCTGGAGAGCTACCTCAACGATGGGGCATCGGCCAACGCCGACTTCTATGAAGAGCAGTGCAAACACTCGTCGCTAATGGAACGCAAAGCCGCCGAAGCCGAACGCACATCTGTCAAATACAAGCAAGCCGAATTCCTGTCGGACAAGATAGGACAAGTATTTCCGGCACTGATATCGGGTGTAAGCAAATGGGGAATATATGCCGAAATAGAAGAAAACAAGTGCGAAGGTATGATATCGCTGGGTACACTGCAAGACGACTATTACTACCTGGACGAGGACAACTACCAAGTGATAGGTCGCCGCTACGGCCGACAATATAAACTTGGCGACAGCATAAAAATAAAGGTGCTACGTGTGGATATGGAAAAAAAACAAATGGACTTTGCAATGGTAGAACCCGACGACGAACCTACCAGTACATACACACCTAAACCCGAAAAGAAAAAAACGTCGAAAGCAAAAAGCAAAGCTACAAAAGAGAAAAAAACAGCAACCAAAGCAAAGAAAAATAACAAAAAGAAAAATAAATAAAGACATTCGCAGTTATTTCACTGCAACAAATAAATAAAGATTTTTATGAAACAAAAAACAATAATAGTAGGTACAGACTTTTCAAAAGGCTCATACGTAGCCTTGGAGTTGGCAGTGGATATTGCCAACAAAATGAAAGCTGACATACAACTGGTATGGGTATGTCGAGAAAAGATGTTATATACCGACGACCAAAACAACTATGTTCGCAACCTAGCCTTGCAAAAGATGGACGACCTTTGCAAAAAATGGCAAGAAAATCTAACCGACAACAAGATAACCCCATTTATAGTTCAAGGCAAAGTAGCACCTGTAATAGCCTCGATGGCTCAGAAAGTTGATGCCACAATGATAGTGATAGGTACCAACGGCGCTTCGGGATTTGAAAAGTATTGGATGGGAAGTACAGCAGTACGCATTGTACAGGAAGCCACATGCCCGGTACTATCCATACGCGAGGGTTTCAACTTCCACAAAAAATTGGAACGCATACTTGTGCCGCTGAATATGACTACCAACTCACGCCAAAAACTACCCGTAGCCGTAAAGATGGCCAAGGCTTTTGGGGCAAAAATACATGTGCTGGGACAATACGAAAACTCCACTCAGGCTCAAACAATAGCTATATATATGAAACAGGCCGAAACATTCATGCAAAAACAGAATGTTCCTTACGTTTCAGAAACTATGCAAAGCAAAAGTTTGGCCGACGACATGCTGGCATACGCCGACACTATAAATGCCGACCTTATAGTAATAAGCACCGAACAAGACCAAGTACTATCGTCGCTGTTTATAGGCACCACTGCCCAACAACTTGTTCACCACTCGCTTATACCTATCCTTAGCGTTCACCCTGCCGATATCAATAGTTTGGCTCGATAACCCAACATATAGCACTTAGAACAATGCAAGCTCGTTACGATATAGTGATTATAGGTGCCGGTGCTTCCGGACTGATGGCTGCTACCATAGCCGCCGAAAAGCAACAAACAATTCTACTTGTAGAAAAGATGGACCAGGCCGGTCGCAAGCTACGCATTACCGGCAAAGGCCGTTGCAACCTTACCAACACCTCGCCTATCAAAGAGTTTATTTCACACATAGGCTCCGACGGACGGTTTATGCGAAACGCTTTCTCTATGTTTTTCAACAACGAGCTTATGCAGTTTTTCGAGCAGAAAGGTGTGGCACTAAACATAGAACGTGGCAGCCGTGTGTTTCCACAAAGTGGCAAAGCCCTGGACATATTCCTGGCCCTTATCAACGGCATTGAACGAAACAAAAACATCACCATACTTAAAAACACCTTGGCCACAGAGCTTATCACCTCGCCGGCCGGCATTGCCGGAGTGGTGCTAAGCAACGGCACCACCGTAGCAGCCAACAAGGTAATTCTGGCCACCGGTGGCAAAAGCTACCCACTAACAGGCTCTACCGGCGACGGATACACATTGGCAAAAAACGTAGGCCACACCATTGTGGATCCCATACCATCGCTGGTGCCACTGGTATGTACCGAAAAGATACCCGACGAGCTTGTAGGCTTCACCCTAAAGAACGTCAGCCTTACAATATCCGACAGCAACGACAAAAAGATTTGCAACTTCTTTGGCGAGATGACGTTTACGCCCGATGGCATTGGCGGTCCCATAGTGCTATCGGCAAGCCGAATAATAAGTCGCCGACTGCAAAACGGCGAGCAGCTACGTGCCACCATCGATCTAAAACCGGCTCTGGATCACGAGGTACTGGATAAAAAACTTATTCGCGAGCTGGACGAAAACGGAACCCGAATACTTAAAGACGCCCTACGC
>JAFWBF010000096.1 GCA_017507285.1 Bacteroidales bacterium
AATCAAACACAAATTGTTCAAGCCCTTTTGTGTGGCCAGCAGCATGGCTTCCCAATTGCTGCCTTCGTTCATCTCGCCATCGCCCACAAGCACGTATGTACGATAATCTTTCTTCTTGATTTTTCCTGCCAAAGCCATCCCAACAGCCATTGGCAGCCCATGACCTAAACTTCCCGACGACACTTCTACACCCGGTATATAGTGCGAAGTATGCGAAAGGAAAAAGCTACCTTCCTTGCCGTAGTCGTCCAAGTGTTCGATGGGGTAAAAATCACAAAGAGCCAATGCCGAATAGAGTGCCACACACGAATGTCCTTTGCTAAGAATGAAACGATCACGATTGTCCCATTGTGGATTGTCGGGCTTATAACGAAGCTCGGACGAATAAAGGACACCCAAAATATCGGCCATCGACATGGCACCACCTATATGCGATGCTCCTGCACGATAAACCATCCTTACGGAATGCTTACGTATGGCATTGGCCAAAACAATACTATCTGTTATCATTTTGCTTGTTATCAATACTGTTTTACAAATTCTTTTATCGTATTTACCATTGCTTCCAACATTGGTCGGGTCATGCCGGGATATACGCCAATCCAAAAACTATCGTTCATTATCCTATCGGTATTTTTCAATGAGCCTACCACACGGTAGCCCTCTCCTGTTCTACGCATTTCGTCGAAACAAGGGTGTTTCAATATGTTGCCCGAAAAGAGCAAGCGTGTTTGAATGTTCTTGCTTTCGATATGTTTAACCAAATCTACACGGCTGAATGGCATGTTGGGTTTCAACGTGAGTAGGAATCCAAACCAGCTTGGACATGAATTTTCCATAGGTTCGGGCAGTTCAAAATATTCTTCCAGTTCGGTAAGCTCTTCTTTCAAATATTCCCAATTTTCTCTTCTTATACGTGTAAATTCGGGCAGTTTTTCCAACTGGGCGCAGCCTATAGCCGCCTGCATATCGGTAACCTTAAGGTTATATCCAAAATGAGAATAAACATATTTGTGGTCGTAGCCTACCGGCAGTTCGCCAAACTGCATTGTAAATCTGTGTTTGCAAGTATCATCCTTGCCCGAGGCGCAATAGCAGTCTCGTCCCCAATCTCTAAAGCTTGCCACTATACGGTTCAGCAATGGATTGTTGGTATATACAGCCCCACCTTCGCCCATGGTGATGTGGTGTGGAGGATAGAAACTTGATGTACCTATATCGCCAATGGTACCCGTTTGTCTCCATTGGCCATCAATAAAGTATTCGCTACCCAGCGCATCGCAATTGTCCTCAACAAGCCAAAGATTGTGTTTGTTGCAAAAATCTCTTACAGTTTGCAAGTCAAACGGATTGCCCAATGTATGAGCTATCATCACGGCTTTGGTTTTGGCCGAAAGGGCCTGTTCAAGCATATCGCAGTCGATATTATACTGCGGTATTGTAACGTCGACAAACACCGGTACTGCCCCATATTGTATCATGGGCGATATTGTAGTAGGAAATCCGGCTGCCACCGTTATCACCTCGTCGCCGCGGCGTATAGCCCGCTCTTTCAGCAACGGCGACGTAAGGGCCATAAAAGCCAAAAGGTTGGCACTACTACCACTATTGGTAAGCAAACAATATTTTACACCCATATAGTGGGCAAATTCTTCTTCAAAACGGTTGGCATACCTACCGGTAGTCAACCAAAAATCAAGAGCCGAATCTACAAGGTTTATCATCTCGCGCTCGTCAAATTTACGACCGCCGTAGCCTATTCTATCGCCTTCTTTATATTCTTTGGGTTGTGCAAAAGTTTCGTTATAATATTCTTTTACAAGCTTTAATATCTCTTCACGTTTTGTCATCGCCGATTTTTTTTTGTTATTGGATTTATAATTATCTGTCTGCTTCGTATTGGTTCAAATAGTCGTCAATCTGCTTTTCGGTCAGCAGCCTCATATCCTCGCCGGCATAGTATGCCTTATACCAGCGCAGGGTTATGTCCAATGCCTCACGTGCATTCATCATAGGTTTCCACCCCAATAGTTTTTGAGCTTTTGCTATATCCAACGATAGCAAGTTGGCCTCATGAGGTTGGTTTACTTGTTTTGGGAACTCCAATGTTCCTTCGCCCCAAATATCTACGCCCATCTGTGCCATATCACCCACTGTAACCACATCGGCCGGGTTTGGCCCAAAGTTAAAGCCCTCGTTGAAGAGGGTTGGATTGTGGCTTATTTTGGCTGCCACTGTTATGTATCCCATCAATGGTTCCAGTACATGCTGCCACGGCCTCACCGCCTTTGGATTGCGTATCTCTATGGCTTTGCCTGCCGATAGGGCTCTGGCTATATCGGGCACCAAACGGTCTGTAGCCCAATCGCCACCGCCTATAACATTGCCGGCACGTACCGAAGCAACAGATTTGTGATGGTGCTCATAGTTGGTCGGGTTAAAGAAACTGTTTCGATAACTATCTATAACTATCTCTGCGGCAGCCTTGCTGGCACTATAAGGGTCGTATCCGCCCAAGGGGTCGTCCTCGGTATAAGCCCGGCCGCTTTCGTTGTTTCGATACACCTTGTCGGTAGTAATCATCACGGCCACACACTGTTTTTCCATCTTACGCATAGCCTCCAACACATTCACCGTACCCAAGGTGTTCACCTCAAAAGTTTCCACAGGTATGCTGTAAGATGTACGTACAATAGGTTGTGCCGCCAGGTGGAATATAAAGTCGGGACCAAAGTCGACCATAGTTTTTTCAAGCAGTTTGCGGTCTCTCAAATCGCCTATTACCGACAGGCAGTATTCATCGGCATTCACCACATTGTACATTGCCGGACAAGTATTGGGGGACAAAGCATACCCCATCACCCGTGCACCCATTTTGCTTAAAAGCATCGTAAGCCATGTACCCTTAAAGCCGGTATGCCCCGTAATAAGAACCTTCTTGTTTCGAAACACCTCTCTCATAATTCCTTTGCTGTTGTAGTTATAAATCTGTTACCATATTTTCCAAGGTGCCGAACCGCTTTCCCACATCCGTTCCAGGTTGTCCTTATCGCGTTTGGTATCCATGCAGTGCCAAAAGCCGTTATGCTTATAGCCTTTCAGCTGGCCCATCGTGGCTACGGTTTCCAACGGAGTTTTTTCGAGCACAGTATCGTCGCCATCGATATAGTCGAATATCTGTGGATTAAAGACCATAAACCCTCCGTTTATCACACTGCCATCGGTGTCGTTTTTTTCACGAAACGAATTGATTGTAGTGCCATCGTCGGCCATATCTATCACACCAAAACGTTGGCCTACATTTACGGTGGTAATGGTGGCTATCTTGCCATGGCTTTGATGGAAACGCACCAATTCGGCTATGTTTACATCGCTCACACCGTCGCCGTATGTAAGCAGAAATGGCTCGTTGCCAACATATTTCTGTATGCGTTTTACACGGCCGCCGGTCATAGTGTTCAAACCCGTATCCACCACCGTTACCTTCCATGGCTCCACCTCGTGGGTATTATGAATTTGAAGCTGATTGCCTTGAGTAAAATCAAAAGTTATATCGCTATTATGCAAATAGTAGTCGGCAAACCATTCTTTTATTATATATTGCTTATAACCTGCACAAATGATAAAATCATTGTAGCCATAGTGGCTATATATCTTCATTATATGCCATAGTATGGGCATCTCCCCTATTCCAAGCATCGGCTTGGGTTTCAGATGACTTTCTTCACTAATACGGGTTCCATAACCACCCGCCAATATCACTACTTTCATAGTTTTGTACTAATTATAATTCCGTGCAAAAGTACTAAAACTAATTGGAATAGCAAAACATTTCCTCATATTTATTTTACATAGCTTATCAATCAAGGATATATCAAGGTATTAAGAAACTGTTGTGGTTTTTGGTTGGGTAACATCAAAGTTTGAGGTGATTCATGGTTATGTATCAAAAAATTTTACATGTAAAAAAGTAAAAAAAGTAAAAAAAGTCGCCACTTATGGATCAAAACCTCCGGCAGGTAAAAAACAAGGATATTGACCACCGGTTACTCTCGAGGATTGAGAGCCGCCATCAAAAGCATAGAGGGTTATGGATATCGCCGTGGATATACATAGCAATACCTCTGATACACAAAGTATAAAGAATATTACAAGCATTATTGCCATAGTTCAAAACATTGTTTTTTTGATTGTTCCCCAGTAGGTTGCATACACGAGCATTACCTTAAAATGACGTTGCAAAGATACAACTTTTTTCCGAAAAAACCAATTTTTTTAGAGAAATGTTGGGGGTTGTAGGGGTCTACATTTTTCTATGTACTGAAAATCAGTTATGAGCATACAAAATGTGTAGACCCCTACACGGGGGTCGACACATTTTGTATACTGAAAATCAATTGTTAGCATTTTGAAGTGTGTAGGGGTCTACACGGGGGTCTACACTTTTTTACGTGGTTTTTTGACGGGTTTATTGGCAGTATATCATCGTCTAATTTACACTATATCAGAAATAAAAAAGTAATATACCATCAATAAAAAGAGCTTGTAGGGGGTAAAATTTTACTTTTTTATTTTTTTACACATAAAAAAACTGACACCCTTATGTGTGACTCT
>JAFWBF010000097.1 GCA_017507285.1 Bacteroidales bacterium
CGATTTTCTTTCGCAGTCCTTCTGCCAAAAATTGAGCTTTGGCTACTTCATTAGAGATTGTTATTGACATAACTATTCGTTTTTTTTGTTTTTATTATTCTTTGAATGTTCGTTTTAGGATTTGATAATGAGAATATTATTATGATTGATAACTTGTTGTGTTTACAATGCAAAGTTCGGAATAAAAACTTTATACATGCCAATCTGAAATGGGCGAAAATTGGTTTTATTTGGAATATATGGAATAAAAAACGTATTTTTGCACTACGAAAGAAAACGAAAAATGATGGATCGATTTTATATTTTAAATACAACTGAATTGTTTGATAATAGGAGTGTTGACACTGGTTTCTATTCGGGTGTGATGTGTTTTGATATCAAAGGGAACGAAAAATTAAAACTTTTGGAGGAGCCTTGTTATATCAATGCTTTTGTATATTTATTGGTTTTGTCGGGAAGTGTAGAGGTGGAAATCAATCATCGTAGCCAATGTCTTGCCCCAAAAACGTTGTTGCTGCTTACGGCAGTGCATCTTTTTAGGGTAGTGGAATGTAGCAACGATTTTTTGGCAACTATGCTATTGGTGGATAGTGATTTTCCAAAAAATACCGATACACCAAAGATGTTGTACAAGCGTATGACCTATGGATTTAAGATGTTCAACAATCCCACACTTATTTTATCAGCCAATGATTTTGAGGTGTTGAATGGACGTATGCAGATATTGTTACGCCATATCTCCTATACAACGCACCTGTTTTACAATGACTTGGTGCTAAACTCATTGGAGGGTATGTATCTCGATTTGAGCAATATTATTGAAAATAGCGATAATGTCATTCCACACTCCTTGCATCGTGATGATGTGATAAACTCATTTGTGCAGCTGTTGGTGGAGAATTATAAAACCGAGCATCATGTGGATTTTTATGCCAAAAAGTTGGGCTTTTCCTCTCATTACCTCACCAAGATAGTGAAGCAGCATACAGGGCAGACTGCTGCGGATTTTATTTACGATATGCTTTATAGTGAAGCACGTCGATTGTTACGTCAGTCAAAGCTGTCAATACAGCAGATATCCGAAGTTTTGAACTTTTCCGACCAATCGGCATTCGGTAAATTTTTTAAGCGTAATTCGGGCATGTCGCCTTTCGACTACCGAAAAGGACAGTGAAAAGCCATTCGATGTGTCGGATTTTTATGCCCTACTGTCAACGATTACGTAGTAGGGTGTCGCAAGTTTGACGGTATACCATCAATCGGTGGGTAAAATATAGCTTCAAAATCAATCGAGATGTAGATAAAATTACATCACGAGGCCGACAAAACTACTACGTGATATAAATAAATCTCACTCGTGATGTAAATTTTATTCCGGCAGTTTCTGAAAAAACGAAAATCTCGCAAAAGACCTCTTATATCCCGGTTTGATTTCATGAAACTTCCAGCTTTCAGAAGTTGAACACACACTATATAGTCTTGTCGGATGGATCGTCGAGTTGAAAATATTTTAAGATATATTTTATGATTTTTCATCCATAAAATTACACCATTGAAGAGACGCTTTGTTGAGAGTGCACTCTCAGCTCGCTGAGGATGCACTCTCAACGTGCTGAGGATGCACTCTCAAGAAGCTGAGAGTGCATGCTCAAAAGAGGAATGTTGAATAGTTTGAAAATCAATCTTTTACCATTTGGGCAAAATAGCTTCGTAATTTCATCCTTTAGAATACATCTGTTTAAATGTTATTAACAAATAAGCCGGTTTGAAAACTGAATATTTTCGAGCTAAAAAGAAGAATTTTTCTATGCCGCCGATGTCAATCAGGACTCTTTTTCTACCGAGATGTTGTATTTTTTGTTGGAATCTACAAACGATAAAAAAATGACAAGCTATTTGTTTTAATAGAAAAATATTTGTACCTTTGCGTGCTCTTTTCTAAGGGCGGTTGAGCTATGGAATGTTTATAAATATTTGGTTGATAATAATGTAATGGATATATGAAAATTGTTATAGCAGGTGATGGAGAGGTCGGATTTCATTTGGCGAAGTCCTTGGCAGAACTTGACCATAGTATAACTGTGGTGGACCCGCACTCGGAATTGCTTCAAAAGTTGGAACGCGAAATGGATATATTGGCAATAGCCGGCGATTCGACATCTTTTGAAGTATTGCAACGTGCCGATGTGCAAGGTTGCGACTTGTTGTTGGCCGTTCTTCACGACGAGTCGATAAACATAATTACCTCTATATTGGCCAAAAAGATGGGAGCCAAACGAACCGTGGCACGTATATCAAACGTGGAATATCTGCAACCTAAGAATAGGACAATGTTTCGGACATTGGGCGTTGATGAGATGGTATGTCCCGAACGTATAGCGGCCAAAGAAATTATCAACCTGCTGAACCATAGTATAGCTACCGAATTTTTCGATTTCTCGAACGGACTGCTCAGTATGTACCTTATCCGTTTGGACGAAAACGCATCGGTTATCAACAAAACCATGCGTGAGATAGTGTTGGAATATCCCGAGATAGAGGTGCGTATAGTGGCAATATTGAGAAATAACGAGACTATAATTCCCAATTCGACAGTTACTTTCAAGAAGGGCGACTTGGCCTACATCATTTCCAAACCTAGGCAATTGGATCCCATAAAGAAAGTAATCGGCTCGATTGATGTAGACATAAAAAGTGTGATGATTGCCGGTGGCGGACGTATAGGTAGGCTTGCTGCTTTGGATTTGGAAAACAAAATGAGTGTAAGCCTTATCGACGAAAATCGCAGCCGCTGCGAGGGTATTACGGAATATTTGGATAAAACTTTGATAATAAACGGCGATGCTACCGATACCAATCTTTTGAAAGAAGAAGGTATTGAGCAGATTGATGCTTTTGTGGCTGTTACCAATTCGACCGAAACCAACATACTTACCTGCCTACATGCTCGTAAATACGGGGTGAAGAAGACTATTGCATTGGTCGAAAATACTGATTTTATAAATCTTTCGCAAGCAATAGGTATTGATACCATTATAAATAAAAAACTTATTACTGCAAGTTATATAGCACGCTTTATAGTAAAAGGTGATGCCGTTTCGGCCAAGTGGCTGAGCGGTACCAATGCCGAACTTATAGAACTTACGGTGCGTGAAAAGTCGAAGGCTACCAAACTACCAATCAAGGATTTGAATATTCCGCAAGGGGCTACTATAGGTGGTATCATAAGGGGCAATCAGGCAATACTGCCTACCAGGGATACTCAGATATTGGCCGGCGACAAGGTGGTGGTATTTACTTTGCCCAAAGTGATGTATTCCATATCCAAACTGTTTGATTGATGTTGTATTTCCATACCCGTATATTCAATGTCAAACTAGTGGCACGCCTGCTTGGTGCTATGCTTTTGGTAATGGCAGGCTTCATGGCCTTTCCTGCTGTACTGTCGGTTTGTTATAACGATGGGGCATCGCATGGCTTTATTCTGTCTGTTGCCACTATGATTGTTTTGGGTGTATTTTTTCGCAATATTGTAGGGCGGTCGGCAAGCTATGAATTTTACGAAAAAGAGAGTTTTTGGATAACCGGAGTAATATGGATTGTGGTGCCTATAGTATGTGCATTGCCCTATTGGCTTGTAGGAGTGTTACCCCACTTTATTGATGCGGTATTTGAATCTTTTTCGGGGTTCACCTCAACGGGTTCCACCATTATACGTCATTTGGACGGGGTGCCTAAAAGCGTGCTGGTATGGCGTAGCCTTACGCAGTGGATAGGGGGTATGGGCTTTATAATGCTTGCCATAGCCTTTTTCAGAAAGCTGAAGGTGGGAACATTGCATTTGTATAGTGCCGAATTTTCGGGAACAATACAGCAAAAGATTCATCCTCGTATTTCCACTACGGTAAGTCGTATGTGGTATGTATATGTAGTGTTTACTGTGCTGATGTTTGTTGTGTTGATGCTTTTGGGTAACGATTTTGTCGATTC
>JAFWBF010000098.1 GCA_017507285.1 Bacteroidales bacterium
TAGTATGATTTATAAATTAGTTTTATTGTATAGGCATCAATGCCTTTCTGTTTTTTTATATATACTATTTACGTCATAGTTTCAAATATTTAAAGTGTTTCACAATTGGCATAATCCCAAAAATTATGCATTAATTTGTGCGAAACATACAATAAAATTTATTGTAGGACGTTTTTGTAGTTCGTCAAACCAAGGTGCTTTGTCGGGCAAGGGTGAAGCGTGTTGGTACTTTGGTTTTTGCTCCACTCCTTGCACTTGCACCTCTTTTTTGTCATTGCCTTGCAGGTGTACTCCGCTTACCATCATTGCAAGGCTTTTTATTTTCGTTTCATCTTTTCGTTCATTTTGTTTATAATTTCATTTACTTTGCATTGGCCTGTTTTTTTTAGAAAAACTACCTCTGCCGTGTTGCGGCGCGGATGCCTATCGGCACCTCTTTCGCCTAATGTTTTATCTATTTCTTATTTTATTTTCGTGGTGCAAAGGTAATATGTTTTTTTCAATTGTCGTGCTGTCAATTTACGGTATTTTGCTGTTCAAATCCGTTATTTACGACGGATTTGTACAAATCAATCATTTTGAAGCATTGATAAGGCTTGTGTAAAAACATGTATATCAAAAACTAAAAAAGAAAATAAATATTTGACGGATTCGGACAGCGCAGAAGGGTAAAAAGTGGCATTTCGGGGGCAAAAATGTGATGTTTTTGCTATTTTTAAATATTAATTTCTTGAATTTTTGGCATTTTCTACTTGTCATTTTCCGCAAAATATAATATTTTTTCCACCATTGGAAGAGGTATAATATATTATTTCACAAAGATTAATAGCAGTCTAAATCCGCCCAAAGTCTGTCAAAATCCGTCCAAAAGATTAAAGCTATTTGCCAAACAAATATTTTTTTGTACCTTTGCAAGCAACATAAAGAATTAAAAAAACAGATAAAAGTATAGATACAATATGGCAAAAAAAACATACTTTTTTGACGAAGATGTAAAAGAAAAGATGAAACTTTTTGACCTAAAAGGCAAAAATATTTTCCATGGAGATTTTGATCTTATAATGGACTTTTCGCCATATATAAGTCGTATTGTTTGGGGCAAAACCATGAAGCTACACGACTTTATGCTGGTATACGTAGCGGGAGGGCAATCGAAAATAGAATTGAATATGCGGGAATTTGACTTTCATAAAGGCTCTATGTTTTTTTTGAACAAAAACTCTACCATACGAACATTGGAGGCAACTACCGACTATAGTCCCATTTCCCTTTCGTTTGATGCACCTGAACTCTTTGTCGGAACATCGCTTTTGAAAAGAGATATGGTATGTATAGAGAGATTGAATGAGGAATTACAATTGGCGGTGATGGGTATATTTTCGTCCATACCTAAGGTTGTAGCAACAGACAATCCACTACTAAACCCTTCTGTAAAAGGCTTGATAACTTCGCTACTTGGGATAGTAGAAGACACTGTAAAAGATAATAACCTTACAATAACCGGCAAAAATTATAATGCTGCAAAAATATTGACGGATAATTTTTTCTACGAACTAAACAAACAGGATAGTCCTGTGCGAAACTTGCAACACTATGCCGAGGCTGTAGGCAAAAGTGTAGACTATCTGACCCGTGTGGTAAAAAAGGAGACCGGTTTCTCGCCTATGCATTGGATAAATCAGCGTACCATACGTTTGGCACAGGTGATGCTTTGCGACAAAACGCAAAATTTTTCAATAAATCATATAGCCAACTTTCTTAACTTTGCTACAGCGGAACACTTTTCCAAACTATTTAAAACCATAACCGGCATGTCGCCAACCGAATATCGCATAGGCAACATTTGATTGCAGGCAACTGATGTTGGTTCAATAAAAAGATTAAGGCTTAATGTGCTGAAGAGCATTAAGCCTTATTTTTTCCCTAATACCATAGTGGCATTCGCAACCCTGCGGTTTAGGCATCGAAACTCCCATACTTAGGGGTCAAAACTATGGGAGTTACGGGTCAAAAGTATGGCACTTACGGGTCGTAACCCGCAGGGTTAGGAACGGGAAGCTGTATGTAGGGCTGTGGCCTATGCGGCAGCCCCCCTTGTCGGGCATAGGCGTTTCGAAAACTGCTGTGGAGCGTTCCAAAAACTGCATCGGAAAGTGTCTAAAACTTGTTTTGCTCGTTTTATAAACACATTTCAAAGTTTGGAACAGCTGTTTCAAAGTTTGAAATTAGTTTCACAAGCGTGCCTATGAGGTTTTATAATCGAGTTTACAAAGTTTTAGAGTCGGATATGTGAGGTTTATGCAACGTGTATGGCGGCAGGGTGTGCCGGGTTGGAAGGGGGGTGTGGAGAGGTAAAAAACGAGGTGTAACAGTACTAAAACACACAAAGCCAATACAGTCTTGTTGTTTATACATATCACAAGCACAGATTGGCATACACATTACAACCAAAAAAAGCTTGATTCTCTCATTCATGAGAATCAAGCCTTTTTTGGTTGAGATATATAAATTTTATTTTGCTACATTGATATCTTTTCCCAGGAAGTAGCTTGCCGGCTGCAATATATTGTCAAACACGTAATATTGGATAAGCACGGTGTCGGAATTGTCCAATATGGCATAAAGGCGGTCCACATCGAATATCTCGGACAAGTCTCTTCCTTCCATCTCGGCAATAAGATCGGGATTGGTAAACTTGACGTATGTTCGCAACGAGCGCACACGGTCGTTCATATCGGTAACGGTAAGTACAAATCCCGGTGGTCGTGAGAATGTTGTGTCCAGCTCTACCTTCGGAACTACGGATGCATACTCGTCGAAGTTGAGGTTTGAAAACGAAGATAGCAACTGGGCCACCCTTGCGGTATCAAACTGAGGTGCCACGGTGTTGGTTTGCAACAATCTCAAATCGAACGATTCGCCATTGCGTACCACCTCGAATGATTCATTTTGAGCCTGAGGTATTTCTACACGTACCGACTTAAGGTCTTGGACATCGCAGTGTACGATTTTTCGTGTACGCCATAGCGGTGGATTGGGGTTGAAACGCGGAGTAAGGAATCCGCGGAAGCCGGGTATATGCACTATGTAGGGCTCTTTATCGCCATCGCGGAACATGTAGGTACCCATATTGTCTTGGGTTTCATTGCCCACATAATAGGTTCGTGTAAGTTTTTCGGAAGGAAACAAACGTAGCTTTCCTCCAAACCAATCTATAAGATATACTTTCTGATACACTTCGACTTTGATACTGCTTACCGAAAGGTTTTTGATAATATTGGGTACAGCAGTTCGATTTACATGCTGGCGTATACGCATTTCGTGCAGTGTTTCCAACAATATGTCTACCAATGGTTGGTTGGAAGCATACTGTTCGTTTACAAGCCAAAGGGTGTCGTCGTCGCCATAGCCTACACGCTCCAAAAGAAGGTTGACATCAAACTTGTTTGACAAATACAACTTGGTTACAGCATCAATATCTTCTACATGATAGTCTTGCTCTAATGTGGAAGATTTAGACATTGACCGTACAACGGCAAGTGCTACCAAACCCAAAAGCACCACCGTGCATATAATAACTATATTCCTCTTTTTCATCATTTATAATTATTAATCTATTAGTATTTCTTTTTATATCTGTTTTTGCGAACTATCATTATCACCACACCTGCAAGTATTACTATCACTATAGGTACCACGGTGTTTAGAACCTGATACATCGACCGATTTTCTTTTATTTTGGCTACATTAAGTTTGCGAATTTTTATCTCACGCGAACGCGACTCCATATAATCCTCATCGCCACAAAGGTAGTTGATAGCATTGAGTATAAAAGTTTTGTTGGCATAAAGGATATTTGTATATTTGTCGTATCCAAGAGGGTAAGGAAAGTTTTGCTTGTAGTTGAAAGCGTTCTTTATGATATCGCCATCCGATATTACTATCATTTTGTTTGGTTCGCCCTCGCTACGATAGCCCATTTCGGGTATTTCGGTAAACGAAGGTGCAAGACGGTTTTTCCAAGGCGACTTGAAAGAGCCTTCCAGTAGCACAGCTATAGGCAGATTAGATTTGTTAAACAGCCGTGGGTCGGGCTCTGTTTGTGCTATATTTAGGTCTACAACGGCAGGAGCATTCACCACACGCGAATATTCGGAAGTGGTAAGCAGCACTGTTTTGCGTATTTCGTTATCAATAATATCTATACTGTTGACAAACTCTGTTTTTATCACATCAAGGTTTTTTACTATGGGATGTTTGGACAAAGGCACTACCTCCGGGAAATAATACCATGGTCGGAAACCTATCTGAGGATTGTTACCTACCGATCCGCCTGCCATAGGTATAGGCATACAACGTATGTCCATCACAAGGTTGGGGTTGATACGCACACCGTAGGTAAACATCATCTCGTCGAATCCCAATCCCAAATCGGTACGCATAGCCATGGCTTGGCTTCGAGTGGCCAAACTATCCATCTCTATATCCAATGCATCAACAAGCCACAACACTCTACCTCCATACATCACAAATTGGTCTATAATGTACAGGTCTTCGTCGCTGAAAGGCTTGGTAGGTTTGGGCACTACCAGTAGTTTAAACTTGTTTCTAAAATCTATGTCGGTAGAATCGGTTGCACTTATCACCCTTTCGGTAAGGGCATTTACGTTGCCATCGAGGGTAATGTTTTCCATAGCGTAGTAGTCTGTAAGAGCCAGTTGTATATCATATATAGCGTGTCGTTCAAGCTCGCCATGGCCTTGAAGGAAAGCTATACGCTGTTTTTCGCCACGTCCAAGCCGGCGTATAGCGTCGGTAAGTGTATATTCCAACGACTGGATGGAGTTGTTTATCAGCTCTACATCGGACACATAGCTTTGTCCCAACAGCAATTGAACCGATGTTTCCTGACCTTTAAAGAACACGTCGGCAGCAGGTATAACCAGCTGTTGCTTTATACCGTCGGGAGTTTTCAGTTCTATACGGCTTGGCTGTATACCCTTTTGTGCAAGTTTTTGATAGAATACTTTCTGTTCCTTAGGGTCGTCAAAATCAGTAGGATTTACAAACTCATATTCTATATACTTGTTATATGCACGAAATTGATTAAGCATCTCCTTGGTTTCGTTTTGCAAACGCACAAAATCGGGTGGAAGTTCGTTACCTTCCAAATATACTCGGACTAGTACTGTTTCGTCTATTCCTTTAAGCAAACGTTTGGTGGCTTTTGAAAGTGTGTAACGCTTTTCGGACGTAAGGTCGAAGCGGACATATAGATAATTGCCTATTATATTCAGAAAAATAATAATGAAAATTGCAGCTATTACCTCAATGATATGCGAACGTTTAAGGCTGCGTTTTTGCTTACTTTCGGGATTCTTTTCTTTGAA
>JAFWBF010000099.1 GCA_017507285.1 Bacteroidales bacterium
ACCTAAAGCAATGTAAAGTTCTACAATTTGAAGACAACTTTCTATTGCAGCTTTAACCATTGTAGGTTGCATACCGGTATGTTTGCAAGCAAACTCTATCACCTCCTTTTCGGATATGCTTCCCGATAGTACCAAGTTTAGAACGTATTTCAGTTCTTTCTCTTTCGTGCCAATCTTTATCATTGGCTGTTGTTTGGAAATAAGTTTAATCATAAAATTAAATTTTAAATTGTTATTATTATCTTGATAAGTCCGATCTACAACTGTAGCACCGTTTGATATTGACATTACCAAGTTGAGCACAAACGTACATAGATTTTCCGAACCTGCAAAATAAAATGGATGTTTTTTGCAAAAAAAATGCAAGACATCAAGCCGGTGGGTATTCTTCTAACTTATTGAATAGCATCAGGTACTGTTTCGGTATCAAAACGGGGCGTTGGCACATATATGACATCGGCTTATGGATGGATACTACCACGATAGGTATAGGCAATGGCACTATGATGTATAGGATATTTACCACCACGGGCACCCCAAGGTTGTGTACATTATGGCCTTACGATAATATGCCCTTCATTGCCAGATATATTATATGTATAGGCACAATATTGCGGTTGTCCCACGGCAGTATTCCGCTATTGGTAGTGGCATCATTATCAATATCCCTATCGGCAATAGTATTGTTACAACTCCTTTCACAGCAAGGAACAGCTTTTAGCAGAGGCTTACGAACAAAGCAATCTTATACATTGTTATATATACCAAAAAAACAAAGAGCGATGAAAACAATAAACCTTACAGAAAAAGATTTTGCAAGCCGTGTGGCCGACATTAGCAATGGACGAGAGTGGAAATATTTGGGAGACAAGCCTGCAATTGTCGACTTCTACGCCACATGGTGCCACCCATGCCAAACAATGGCTACAGTGCTAGAGGAGCTGGCAAAGGTATACAACGGCGAGATATACATATATAAGGTAGATATCGAAAAGGAAGTTGGCCTTTCGCAAGCATTTGGCATACACAACATACCCACACTATTGCTTATACCTATGGATGGCAATCCCAAAATGCTGCAAGGTGCCATACCCAAAAGAGATTTGACAAAGGTGATAAACAAAGTATTGTTGGAAAACGTTGAAGTATAGCCTATTATATTACACAGCCACTATTTTGCACAAAAAATGATGTGTTTTTGTGCAAAAAGCGGTATGCCGGACAACAAAAAGCGGAATATACAACCCCAAAACATGGATATAAGAAGAATTATTTATAGTACAACAACAAACTATATAACAATATATTATAAAGAAATACGAATGTATGACGAAATAAATGTAGAAAAATAGTAATCATTAGTCGAAAAATAAGTGTAAATTTGTAGCTTGAAACACAATAAAACTATTATTTTGGAAATAATGACAACAGACCCTCTGCCGCAATGGCAGTACCTATTGGACGTGGCCGATATTATGCTTATTATTGGCATAGTGGTTCTTTTTTTCATGTCGGCGTTAGCAACATTGTTTTATCGAGCTATCGAAAGTATCAACCGTAGCGACTATAGCGAAATCAAAGGTATGGGAACTACCTCGTCGTCGCTTGTAGTAAATCTATTGGACAACGAATCTACCACCACTACAGCGTTGGAGTTTGCAGCTCTGATGTTTCGCGGTTTTTCGTTGCTAATGGGAGTGCTAGTATTCGAAAACTTGGTTCCCACCCATATAAGTGGATACTATTTGATAATGGTATGCATGGCAGTTTTATATCCATTGCTGTTTGCACTGCTTACCATAAGGCTCCCCCACTCTATGGCACACAAGGACGATGTGGGCATAGTGTGCCGCTGGGCATTGATGATAAAAATAATGGTGGTGATATTCACCCCATTTGCATATATCATAAACAAACTGGTAAACAACCGTACCGCCAACGGCAACTCCAACGCCCTGTCGGGCGACGAGATAAGCGATATGATAGAGATAGCCGAAGGTGGCGACGATGTGGAAACCGAAACCAAGATGCTGAAAGGTATAGTACGCTTCAGCGATTTGGTAGTAAGCGAAATAATGAAATCGAGGGTTGACGTGGTGGCCATCGAAAAGAATACTTCGGTAAGCAACATCGTGGATATTGCCAAGGAGACAGGTTTTTCGAGAATACCGGTATACGAAAACACCATCGACAACATAAAAGGAATACTATACATCAAAGACCTTTTGCCCCTTATGAATAGCGATACCACCGAATGGAACAGCCTTATACGCCCGGCCTTTTTTATACCCGAAACCAAAAGCGTAAGCGACCTGCTACACGAATTTCAGGAAGATAAGATACATGTGGCCATAGTGGTAGACGAGTATGGTGGCACCTCGGGTTTGGTAACATTGGAGGATATAATAGAAGAGATTGTAGGCGAAATAACCGACGAGTATGACAAGGCCGAAACAACCTACAACCAAATATCGGACAACACTTTTCTATTCAATGCCAAAACCAGCATTATAGATTTTTGCAAGATAATGGGACTGTCGGACGAAACTTTCGATGATATGCGTGGCGACTCCGAAACCCTTGCCGGATTGATATTGGAAGTAGTGGGCGAGATACCTACAGAAAAAGAAAATGTATCAATAAGCAATTTCGACTTCCTGATAGTAAAAGCCGACAACCGACGTATAGAACAAGTACAAGTAACACTGAAACAAGAATAATAAGACTCATAAAAAAGAAAGAACCATGAGAATAATGAGAAATATTGCATTGGGAATAGTAGTATTGGCTAGTTGTGGTACCATGGCAGGCTGTGGCAGCTCTGAAAACGACTATACACCCAAGCCTCCTACATTCTACCGCATAACCATGCCCGAAAAGGACTATGCAACTATGGATACGGCCATACTGCCTTTTACATTTGAATATCCCATATACAGCACTTTGAATATAAAACGCAACGAAAAGGACATCAAATGGTTTGACATTATATTTCCGCAGTTCAACGGAACAGTGTTTATCAGCTACAAAAGCCTAAGTGGTGGCAAACGCACACTGGCAACCGAAACCGACACCGCCCACCAAATGGTGGCAATGCACTACAACATGGCTTCGGGTGTACATGAACAAGGATATACCGACCCCGACAACGATGTATATGCCAACACCTACACCCTGAAAGGCAAAAATATAGCTTCGACCTACCAGTTTTGGGCCACCGATAGCACACACCACTTCATACGTGGTGCCTTTTACATAAACGGCAACCCCAACTACGACTCGTTACAGCCGGTGTATGAATTTATACACGATGACATAATACACTTTATCGAATCTATCCGATGGAGATAATAAAAAAGGCAGTAACGTTACTGCCTTTTTTATTATCTGTCAACTATTATCTGTGCCGTTATACGGCTGTGTTGTTCTAGGTATATTTTGCGGTGGCCTACTATCTCGGTTATTATCTCGGGCGTATAGTAGCGTATGGTTATAAGTTGCAACCCTTCGTTGTAGCGTACATGGAAATCCTTTTGCAACGAGGGTATCAGCTTGTCAAACACAAGGTGGTGGCTATCTATACATACCGAGAAACTTAGTGCCGAATTTTGTATCATATTCACCTTTATCCCTATTTCGGCAAACTCGCCAAATATCTTTTGCAGGTTGTCTTCGGCAATAAAGGAGAAATCCCTGGGCATTATTGATAGCAGCACTTGGTTGTTCTTGAATATGTATAGAGGTGTTTCGGGGTCTATATGGGTGGCCGTTTTTATTACAGATCCTTCAGACTGTGGTGCCAAAAACGATTTTACATATAGTGGAATTTCTTTGTTTTGCAATGGTTTCACCGTCTTGGGGTGGATAATGGAAGCCCCATAGTAGGCCAGTTCTATAGCTTCGCTGTAAGGTATGGTGTTTATCTTTTGGGTATTGGAAAAGAATTTTGGGTCGGCATTGAGGAAACCCGGCACATCTTTCCATATCACCATTGCTTCGGCCTCGAGACAGAAGGCCAATATAGCCGCCGAATAGTCGGAGCCTTCGCGGCCCAATGTGGTGGTGCTGCCCTGCATGGCACCGGCTATAAAACCTTGTGTTACCACTATCCCACACTCGTCCACGGCAGGTTTCAGTATCTTGTTTACACAGCTTTGGGTTAGTTCCCAATCCACCCTGCCTTCTCGATAAGTGGCATCGGTTTTGACAATGCTGCGAACATCCATCCATTTGTTGGCAACCCCTTTGTAAGTTAGATATTCGCTTACAATGGTGGTAGATATAAGTTCACCTACCGACACTATTTGGTCGTAGCTATAATTGTAGTCGAACGATGGCTGTTGCAATTGTTCTTCCAGCAAGTGGAACAGGCGTTCTACTTTTTGCTCTACCTCTGTGCTATCGTTGGCAAACAATTCGTTTATTATCCCATAGTGGTAATCACGCACCTTGGCCAACGTTTCTTTCCAATCGGCAGGGAGCACCCCGCTGCGTGGTACCAAGAGTTCCAAGCTGTTTGTGGTTTTGCCCATGGCCGATACCACTATTACTACCGGCTTGTGGCTGTAGTGCTCCACAATGTCGGCCATGTTTTTTACTGCCGATGCGCTGTTGACCGATGCACCTCCAAACTTATTTATCTCGTAATTCATAATTCAGAATACATTTATATTGTTTCTACTCCCCTACACCGGAATTCGCTCCCATAGAGGCTGCATCTTTGCCAGTAGATAGAACATCGATAATATCAACATATTTGGGTGTAATTATAATCTCTGTTCGGCTGTTTATGTTGGGGTTTTGCCTTGGTGCTGCCTTTGGGTCAAAGCCGGCTTTGCCGCTTGCCGTTATATGACGGGGGGAGATGTTTTTGTTTTTCAGCAATGCTTTTACAACGCTTGTCGCACGCATTACACTTAAATCCCAATTGTCTTTCACCTCGTTTTTACCGTTGTAGGCCAAG
>JAFWBF010000100.1 GCA_017507285.1 Bacteroidales bacterium
CAATCTTGCTTGTTCTTGAATAGGTAGTTCGCGTATTTGTTTCAATATATCTTCTGCATTAGCATATTTACTCATAATATCAATATTTTACAACAATAACGAGTAATTCAGTCTATTATTGCACTAGAGCCATAATTTTTAGCGGACACTAATAGTTGTTTATAAAGAAGAGAAAGACGTAATATGTTGAATAATACCTATATGTTTTATCATTGTAGTTTTGCAAAGGTGATTACTATTTTGCGATAAACTGATATTTCATCTTGTATATCCATGTGTGTTGAAAAACCTGAAATAGTTCCCATTCACCTTGGAATTGTTGAAAAATATACGTACCTTTGCAACTTCATTAGTTTACCATTATGGTAAACTAATATATTGATAAATAGACTATAATAATTACATATTTTGTTCGACCATTTGGTGAAACATCTCTTTTTTATGCAATGATGACGAAAAACTATTGGAAGAAAATAACTATAAGCACCGGGATATGGATGATATTTGCTATTTTATTGTTGGATTCGTGTGGTTCATATAGAAAGGTGCCATATATGCAAAATGCCGAGGTAGTGAACGATTCTATTACCCCTATGCCATTGTATGATGCTAAAATTATGCCAAAGGATTTGCTCATCATCACTGTTAATACTTCAGACCCTGAGTCGGCTTCGCCATTTAATTTGGTGGTGCAAAGTTCTATAACTATAGGCAAATATAATAGCTTAACCCAACAGCCTTCGCTACAACAGTATTTGGTAAACAATGATGGAGAAATAGATTTTCCTGTACTAGGAAGGATAAATATAGGTGGCCTTACCAAAACCGAGGCAGAGAATTTGATTAAAACCAAGCTTAAACCTTATTTGAAGGAAACACCTATAGTGAATGTGCGAATGACCAACTACAAGATTTCTGTGTTGGGCGAGGTGGCTCGTCCAGGTACTTTTACTGTGAATAATGAAAAAGTGAATGTGTTAGAAGCTTTGGCTATGGCTGGTGATATGACTGTGTATGGAATAAGAGACAATGTGAAACTGATACGTGAGGATATGGATGGGCGAAGAAGCATTATCAATCTGAATTTGAATGATGCCAATCTGATTATATCGCCTTACTATTACCTTCAGCAAAATGATATTTTGTATGTTACCCCCAACCAAACGAAGGCTAAAAACTCTGAGGTAGGTTCGTCTACTGGTCTTTGGCTTACTGCTACTTCGGTGCTGGTATCTGTGGCTAGTTTGTTGGTTACTATTTTAAGGTAGTGTATAGATGTAGTGTTTATATCAATGAGCCGTCGTAGTTGAGAGGGTGAATTAAACGAGATGGAAAGGGGTACTTTCAATTTATCATTATAAATAATAAATACATGAAACTTAGATTTTAGGAAAAGAAAACAATGGACAACGTAAATAAGAATTATAGCACTAGCCACATAAACAATCAAGCAAATAAAACTGATGAATCTGATTTTTTAGATAACATCAATATACAGGATTTGGTTTCAAAACTGCTTATTTATTGGCCTTGGTTTGTTATAAGTATACTTGTTTGTTTGTTTTTCTTTTTTATTTATGTAAGGTATCAAACTCCTGTATATAAGGTGAATGCTTCGGTACTTATAAAAGAGGACGACAAGAATTCTTCGGGTGCCAATCCTTTTGCCGCCATTCAGGATTTTGGTATGATGTCTATCACCAATAATTTCGATAATGAGATAGAGATATTAAAGTCTCATACCTTGGTAAAGAAAGTGGTGTGTGATTTGGGCTTGTATACCAACTCGTTTGAGGCTAATATCTTTTCCTACAATACTCCGCTCTACCACTCTCAGCCTGTGGATGTGTATATGAGTGCCGAAAGTGCTGACCTTTTGGAAGGTGAGGTGTATGTGAAAATGAAGTATACCTATCCCCAAAAGGTGGGAGCTACGCTGAAGTATATCCTTGATGGCGAAGAGGTGGTTGTAAATCAGACTTTTGAAGAGTTGCCTTATGTGTTATCTACACCAGTGGGGGATATAGAGTTTTTGCCCAATCAGGAGGTTATAGATTCGTGGTCTTACGACTCTCCTTCGGTCAAGTATATAGCTACCATCAGCTCTCCTTCGGATGTGGCTTTGAACTACTGTGCCAAACTTACTGTTTCGCCCACTTCAAAAACTACCACTATTGCTCGTATAAGTGTAGAAAATACTGTAAAACAAAGAGGTGTGGATTTTATCAACCATCTGATAGATGTATATAACCAGGATGCTAATGACGAGAAAAACGAAGTAGCCAGAAAAACAGCTCAGTTTATAGACGAACGCCTAAGCATTATTGACAAAGAACTGGGTAGTGCCGATAGCGAATTGGCTAGGTTTAAGCAGCAATCGGGATTGACAGATTTGGCTAGCGATGCTCAGCTGGCTTTGCACGAAAACTCTCAATATCAGCAACTGTTTACCGAAAATGTAACTCAGATAAATCTTGTACACTCGTTGCAAGACTATATAAACAATCCAAAAAACGACCAAGATATTATACCTGCCAATGTAGGCCTGCAAAACCAGAGCCTTACAACTGTGATAGACGAATATAACAAGCTGATAATGGAACGTAAAAAACTCCTACGTACATCGTCGGAAAATAATCCTGCTGTGGTGAAACTTAATGCTACTATAGAGGTGATGAAAATAACAGTTAAAACCACTATAGCCAGTGTGCTTGACGGGCTGAAGATTCAGAAAAATGAGATAGAACGTCAGGTGCATAAGTTTCAAGGGCGTATAAGCAGTGTGCCTCAGCATGAAAAAGAGTTTTTGAACAAGAGTAGGAAGCAAGAGATAAAAGCCACTCTTTACACCATGCTTCTGCAAAAGCGTGAAGAGAATGCCATTACCCTTGCAGTAACGGCTAGCAATGGACGTATTATTGAAAAACCATTGGTAGAAAAAGTTCCTGTGTCGCCCAAGAAGGGAATATTCTTTTTGGTAGCCATAATAGTAGGCACTGCTATACCTATGGTTGTGCTTTATGGAAGGGAAATGTTCAGGTATAAGATTGAGGATAGGGATGATGTAGAAAAGATAACTTCGGTGCCTGTTATAGGCGAGTTGCCTATTGTAGGCGAGCGTAAGTATGGCAATATTCAGGTGCGTGAGAATGAAAACGATATAATGGAAGAGGCTTTTCGTGCCCTGCGTACAAATATGCTTTTTATGCTCTCGGGTAGTCAGAAGGTAGTAGCTTTTACTTCCAGTGTGCCTGGCGAGGGTAAGAGCTTTGTAACTGCCAATGCCGCATGTAGTTTAGCCTTTTTAGGCAAGAAAGTTATAGTGGTAGGTATGGATATTAGAAAGCCCGGATTGAACAAAATATTTGGTGTAAGTAAAAAGAATGCAGGTGTTACTACCTATCTGCGTGACCCCGAAAATACAAACCTATCAGAACTTATAGAAAAATCTAATATCAGTCCTAATTTGGATATTCTTTTTGGTGGTGCAGTGCCTCCAAACCCTACAGAGCTGGTAGCAAAGGATTCGCTGGAAAAACTGTTGGAAATATTAAAAAAATCATACGATTATGTGGTACTGGACACTGCTCCCATAGGTATGGTTACAGATACTCAGATTATAAGCAGAGCGGTGGATATGTGTGTATATGTATGTAGGGCCGATTTTACAAACAAACAAACATTCCGCTACATCAATCAGTTGGAGAGGGATAGTAAATTTCCAAGTATAGCTGTGGTTATCAATGCTATAGACCTTAAGAAACGAAAGAATGCCTACAAGCGTAAGCATGGCTACGGTTATGGCTATGGATACATGGATACTGAAAACTAACAACTAGCATATTTCTTTTTGGCTCTAGTATAATAAAAGACTGGATTGTTCGTTTTTATTCCAAATTATTGATATTATGAGTAATTATACTACTGCAGAAGACATACTGAAACAAATCCGAGAACTTCCAATCTCTGTAATTCAGTAGATTGGAAGCGACATATCATGTTTAGCGGACACTAATAATTCTTTATAGGATTATATTTTCCTACAGGTCTTTTCCTATGTTTAAGTTGAAAACGACAATGTTTATATAAGTCTCCTCCTTTCTTCTTATCTTCACGAATATAATTATAAATACTCGATTTTGACACCATCATATAACCTTTTGCCTTACACAAGCCTACGATTTGTTCAGGTGATAACTGCTCTATTCGTATGTATTTTTCTATTCGATTAATTACTTGTTTACTCATTTTTCTTGGTTCTTTTAAGCGTTCTTTTCTGATTTTCGCTTGTTCTTCTGCTTGTAAATACGAGTATTTACCCTTATTGCTATTCCTTTTTATTTCTCTGCTAATAGTTGATTTATGCACATTTAGCAGTTTCGCAATATTTGTCATTGTCATTTTTTCTTTACGCATCAAAAAAATTGCGTATCTTTGTTCCTGTTTTAAGTGTTTCATTTTTGTAACTTTTTGG